>NZ_JAAHHZ010000031.1:0-74577 GCF_010672005.1 Moorena sp. SIO4A5
TCACAGCTGGTTCCGAGGTACCGTAGTCTGGGTGAGTTGCGATCGCACTCAGGTAATCTCCAGGCTCGACATTACTAAGACTAATCCCAAACTTCCCGTCTTGATCTGCTTCGGCTGTAGCAATCTTCTTACTCAAGGGACCTATCCCATGGGTTTTTGGGGAAACCTGGTCTACAACATAGATATCTACCTCAGAACCAGGGTCAGGTGACATACTCCCACACTGACCTGACCATCCCGTTGGAAAAACTCTACCGCTAACCACCGAGGTGTATTTACAGAATTATTCCCAGTGTCTCGCCTACGGTTGGGAGAGTCTCGCTTAGGGTTTGGTCCATCACCTACTTGATAATGCCTTGCTCCGGTATGGTTTCTAGTGACTAGGTCAATGCTCAGCCGTCGAAGTATTCGTCCTTTAAGACTGGTTGGAGATAAAGGTTACACAGGTCGTAGAATCCGTAATTACCTCCGTCGTCGTGGTATCCGTCTTACCATACCACGACTTTCCAGCCGAACCACGTCGCGGTCGATAAAACCTTTGAAATCTATCGTCAACGCCACCTTGTAGAGCGTGCTATCAATCGAATCAAGCAATTTCGCTCCCTTCGCTACCCGATACGATTTGCTTGCTGAAAATTATACAGCCATGTTGACGATCGCATTAATTTTATTGTGGTTATAGTTTGAAAACACGCCCTAGAGTAGTCACTTTGAAGTGCATATGTAAAAATACTTAATAGGTCGTAAACTATCAGCCATAAGTACTAAATATTTCCTGTAGTTGCTTTTTTTTTCTAGTAGCAGGTTATAGTACTGGAGTCATTGCTATAACTAGCTAATCAAAGGGGGTTACAGCAGCAGATAGGTATGACTTCAGGGTCAAGGTCGGTGATGTTAGCTATATCGAAGGGCGTAAGTAAACTAACTATAACGTATCTAAGCTAAATTAAGTGATTATGCCCATACTTATTTAGTCATACCCTTGATGCGCTAATCCCCCACTTAGGGGACAATAGATTAATTAATAATTCATAAAGTGGTTTAGGTGTGATGAAAATTATAATGATTAACTCTATGAGTTATTGGGATAAAAATTACTTATTAAATAATTATATGGTAATAATAAATATGTTGTGAACGCTCAGGCGGACAAGATGCCCGCACTACAAATTTTTTTTGTCTGGATTTTTACAACTCGTTTATAAACGCGCTTAGTAAGTTGTTAACCATCTAATTGGCACAGGAAAAGTTACAGGTTGCGGTGGGACAAAGCGCGAGTTTTCCAACTCCTAGGTCGCCGCTCGGCGAACGCCAAGGGAACGCTCACCAAGAGATAATTTTGAGGGTTGACGGTTGAGGTTTGAAGGTTTACGGCCCCCCTAGCTTCGGGTGCGGAGCAATAAGGGTGGATCCCTGCTGACTGTTAAAGCCTATTAATCAGCCTCTACACCCAAAGCTATCAATTTAAATGTGCCATTTCAATGACTGTCATCTTAGTTATCTACCAAATTCAGCAAAATTACGCTGAATTACAGTCAAATTATCCCAAAAATAGGTTTTAGTAAAAATACCGCATGGATAGCTCATAAATCTTGACTGCTGATTAATCATAATCGAATTTAATTAAAATACCTACAAGTGCTTTAACACATTATCGCTTTCGTGTTTATTGACACAAGGTAGTGAGAATGTTCACTTTTTTAAAAGGGTGAAATCAACGCCATGCTACGGATAATTATTAATTATTGATATTTAAAAAAAACAATGTGAAGTTTTTGTGAACACAATGAAAAATGTTAAATATTATACAATTTTACCGCTATATTCCCCATTATTAATCAAAATTAAGCATGTTTTTTTTATTTGAATAAAGAAAATTTTCTAGTAAATTAATATCCCAATACAGTTAATATTTGCAAATAACTGAAGTATCTGCTTACCTCATTACTGATACCAAGTCTAGGTAACATACCAGGGTAAGCGCAAGAAAAATGAATTCATAATATGCTAGTGAAACCGATGTCACAATAAAGGTGTCCCATGGTGATTGGCTTCGATAAACCCACTAACTCAACTTACACCAGTAGTCCATCCTTACCACTACAACCAGCCCTTGATGTTCAACAGGTTCAGCAGCAAATGCTCGAGCATTTTGAACATCTATCAGATCCGCTCCGGAAACAAGGAGTGCTCCATCCATTTGTAAGTATAGTGATGATTGCACTGGAGCGCCACCATGGTCGGGGCAAGGGGCAACGGATGAGAAACTTATGGGATTAGCCACCAGCATTGGTTATCGACCTTTTTAGCATTACCAAATGGGATTCCCATTGCAGATACATATCGGCCAGTGTTTGAGCAGATATCCCCGAGAGCCTTTGAGAATAGTTTCGAGAGCTGGTTAATAATTTTTGTGATAGATAATGGAGCCGAGGTGATTCCTATTGATGGCAAACAAATCAAGGGTTCCTATGATCGCAACCAGGGAAAATCGGCTTTACATGTGGTTAGTGCCATAGCGAGTGAGCATCGGTTGTTTCGTAGGTCTTGTGAAAGTAGATGATAAAAGCAATGAAATTACAGCCATCAAGCGCCCTACTAGAATTACTCAACATCTCTGGATGCATCATTACCATTGATGCCATGGGGACTCAGCATCAAATAGCCGATGGTATTCGTGCTCTTGGTGCTGATTATGTTTTGGCGCTCAAAGGAAATCATCCTACTTTGTTCGAGCAGGTTAAGCAATGGTTTGAAACTGCTGTTGCTAATAAGTTTGAGGGTATCGAGTATAGCTATGATCTGCGGGTAGAATCAGGACATCATCGTACTGAAAAGCGTCAGGTTTGGGCAGTAACTCTTGCTGAAATAGACTTCGATTTGTACAAACAGTCGCAGTGGTCTAGATTACAGACCATTGTAATGGTTATTCGCACCCGCCATCATAGGAACAAGACTACCCGTGAGGTGATGTTTTACCTTACTTCTTTACCACCCCTCAACACGTCGGGCTTAGCAATCCGACAACACTGGTCCATTGAAAACCAACTGCACGCTCGTATTAGATTTCACCTTTGGGGAGGATGCGACGCGGATTCGTACAGGACATGCACCACAAAATATGGCTAATCTCAAGCGCGCTTAGTCTCAATCTACTAAATCTGGAAACGAGTTATAAACGCAGTACTCGTCAAAAAGTCAAACGATCCATTATGGTAGCAAGGTATATGCTTAAGGTTTTAAAAGCTTCGATTCCCCTACAGTCTAACTTATCTGAGCCATAATTTTTCGCCGCTGTACCCTGGGTAACATACCTCCCAATACTACTGAGTTAGTAGCGGACACCCGTAGATCGCGCAGCTACACCAACGAAACCTGCTTTCCCTACTTTGCTCCAACTGTGGCCGATCCCTTGCAGTATTGAAATAGGTGGTTATATCTTTACGCTGTTCCTTAGCAAAACCTTGTTCAAGATCACCTTCTATGTCCACTACACTTGATTTAAGTCCAAAGAACTATGAATAAGATTCTAGTAATCGAAGACGAGCCAATAATTCGGAAGAACCTACTCACCCTGCTCAGAGCAGAAGGGTTCGAGACGATTAGTAGTGACAACGGTAACAGTGGGGTCAAGCTTGCTCAAGAGGAGCAGCCTGATTTAATTATTTGTGATATAATAATCCCTCAGCTAGATGGTTATGGTGTTTTAAAGACTCTGCAGCAACATCCCGTAACTGCTGCGATTCCCTTTATTTTCCTCAGCTCCAAAGCTGACTGGTCAGATTGGCGTATGGGGATGAGGTTAGGGGCTGATGATTATCTGATCAAGCCTGTTAAGCGCGAGGAATTGCTAGATGCGATCGCGACTCGACTACAAAAACGACTTTATCAAACCAAGTGCCATCATCTTGAACTGAAAAAAGTTCAAGCTCAACTGGACTATCTACTCCGTTATGACCAGCTTACTAACTTACCGAACCGACTCTTGCTAGAAGAGCGATTTAATCAACTACTGATACAACGACAGGGACGTTATCGTCGTCTGCCAGTGCTGTCTTTAAGTTTTGACCAACTTAATCAGATCAACAATATCCTAGGCCCTGTTAGTGGTGATTTGTTACTTCAGGCAGTGGCCAAACGACTTCTTGGTAGGGTTGGACCTTTGGATACAGTGGCTCAGTTAGGGATAGATCAATTTGTGATCTTGCTAGCTACTACAATTAACCAGACAGAGATAGGGCAAATGGCGGAAACACTGATCGATGCTTTATCCTTACCCTTTACTATAGAAGAATATGAGATTGTCCTGACCCCTAGAATCGGCATTGCCTGCTTTGGTAGGGATGGTCTTGATCTAAATACCCTGATCACCCATGCCAACGGAGCCAGAGAAAATGCTGGACACAAAGGACAGAAGGCTTACGAATTTTATATTGCCTCGATTGGTGACAAATCCCAACAAGCCCTATTGCTAGAATTACAATTGCGCCAAGCATTGCAACAGGATGAACTTCAACTTTACTATCAGCCCAAAGTAAATCTTAGAACTGGAGAAATCGAGGGAGCAGAAGCCTTAATCCGTTGGCATCATCCAGAATTGGGAGCAATCTCTCCAGCTAAATTCATTCCCCTAGCCGAGAAAACTGGTTTGATTGTGCCTGTAGGAGAGTGGGTACTCCGAAAAGCCTGTACCGAAGCAAAACTCTGGCAAACTCAAGGGTTGTCCCCAGTACAAATCGCTGTAAATTTATCGGGACATCAGTTTAATCAACCCAATCTCAGTGACTCCATCGTAGCAATTCTGGAAGAAACCGAACTGGAAGCGAGATATTTGCAATTGGAATTAACCGAAAGTACCCTGATGGAGAATCCAGACCATGCGATCGCTACCTTAAAAGAGTTAAAGTCCTTTGGTATTCAGATCTCGATTGATGATTTTGGAACCGGTTACTCTTCTCTGAGCTACCTGAGACTATTTCCCTTTGATGTGTTAAAAATTGACCGTTCTTTCGTTTGCCAACTTACAGAGGATGTAAAAAACGAAGCCATTACTACTGCGATTTTGCAAATGGCTCACAGTCTCAACTTGAAGGTGGTGGCAGAAGGGGTGGAGACAGCTAGCCAACTAGCGTTCCTGTGTGGTCATAAGTGTGATGAAATTCAGGGTTATTGCTTCAGTCCTCCATTATCGGCTCCAACCTTCACAGAATTGCTTAGTACTGGTAAAAGGCTTTCAATCTCTTCTATGGCTTAATTAATTTATTAGTTAATCCCGCCAGGCTGAATTAATTAATAAATTAATTTTTAATTATTGCTATAGGGTTTTAAAATGAATTTTCAAAAATAATTACAGTTATTTGAATTTACCCAAAATACCTATATAATATAATATATCTCATCTCTTTCCTTTTGCATGGAAGCTTTTCCCTCAGGGATTATGTTAACAAATAAAAGGTAAATGCTATAGCCATTATCAATGGTTTGAAAGACAGATATTTTGTAGGAACACGATCAGATCGTGCCCCTACTGTTTGCAATCGAGATCAGAGCAACTATAATAATCGGCTGAACACTCAGCACTCCCCACTCAGTAACTGAGTATTCAGCTTATATTACTTGCTCCACTTCAAGGATTTCAGGGATAAATTCCTTTAAGCGGCGCTCAATCCCCATTCTGAGGGTCATGGTAGAGCTAGGGCAAGACCCGCAGGCTCCCTGAAGTCTTAATTTAACAGTCGGACCATCTAACTCAACTAGCTCCACATTACCACCGTCAGCGATCAGGTAAGGACGCATCTCATCCAGGACTGTTTCAACATTTTCTGGAGTGAGTGCCATTGTTTCTGACATAATCAACCTCAGCTACATTGTAATTTTATGATAACTATGTTAATGGTAGCTTTCTGTGGGAAATGACCAATGACTAAAAACTGATGACCGATGATCGATATCATGGTTAAGGTTTAGGATAGCGATCGCACCATGTCTCATCCTCTATACGTTGCCTTTATCTGGCATCAGCACCAACCGATTTATAAATCCTACAACGGTGCCTCGGTGGCATCAGGCCAATATCATCTACCTTGGGTGCGCCTACATGGCACGAAAGATTACCTAGATTTGGTGCTGCTCCTAGAGAGCTACCCTAAGTTGCATCAAACGGTTAATCTAGTACCAACTCTAATTTTGCAACTGGAAGATTACATTGCTGGTACTGCTTTCGATCCTTATCTGACCCTAGCGCTAACCTCCACTGAACAACTGAATCAACACCAGAAGCAATTTATCATCGAACATTTCTTTGATGGCAATCACTACACCCTGATTGACCCCCATCCCCGTTATCGAGAACTGTATGAGAGCCGCCAGGATAAGGGTAAAGAGTGGTGCCTAAACAATTGGACACTAGAGGATTACAGCGACCTACTAGCATGGCATAACCTAGCGTGGATTGATCCGTTGTTTTGGGATGATCCCGATATTGCTAGATGGTTGGAGCAGGGGCGAAACTTCACTTTGTCAGACCGACAGCGCATTTACTCCAAGCAACGAGAAATCCTCAGCCGCATCATCCCCCAGCACCGGAAAATGCAAGATGCTGGTCAACTGGAAATAACTACAAGTCCCTATACTCACCCTATTCTACCGTTGTTAGTAGATACGAATTATGGTCATGTAGCTGTTCCTGAGATGAGTCTACCCCAACAGCGATTTCAGTGGGAGGAGGATATTCCCCGACACCTCCAGAAGGCTTGGCAGATGTATACAGAAAAATTTGGACGAGCTCCACGTGGGCTATGGCCTTCCGAACAGTCAGTCAGTCCTGAAATTTTACCTTACATTGCCGAAGCTGGGTTTAATTGGATTTGCTCTGATGAAATAGTATTGGGTTGCAGTATCAACCACTTTTTCCATCGGGATGAGAGAGGGAATGTTACCGAACCAGAGTTACTTTACCGCCCTTATCGTCTAGAAACAGATCACAAAGACCTAGCAATTGTGTTTCGAGACCACCACTTATCAGATTTGATTGGCTTTACCTATGGGTCAATGTCACCGACTAAGGCAACGGCTGATTTCCTGGGACATTTAGACGGGATTCGCGCTTCCCTTGCGATCGCAGAGTGTAACCCTGACACCTCGAAACCCCAGCAATCTGAGGCTTGCAGCGGTTTAGAACAGCCTTGGCTAGTCACGATTGCTTTAGATGGGGAGAATTGCTGGGAAAACTATTCCGAAGATGGTTTACCCTTCCTCCAATGCCTCTATCAAAGTCTGAGTGATCATCCTCATATCAAACTCGTAACGGTTTCTGAGTTTATCGAACCATTTTCCCCTACAGAAACTATTCCGATCAGTCAACTACATAGTGGTTCCTGGATAGATGGTAGCTTCACCACTTGGATTGGTGACCCAGTCAAGAATCAAGCTTGGGACTTACTAAGTGCAGCACGACAAACCTTAGCCAAGCATCCAGAAGCCACGGAAGAAAATAATCCAGAAGTTTGGGAAGCTTTGTATGCAGCAGAAGGTTCTGACTGGTTTTGGTGGTTTGGTGAGGGTCATTCGTCCAACCAAGATGCCGTCTTTGACCAGCTGTTCCGGGAACATTTGTCGGGGATTTACCGAGCACTGAATGAGCCAATGCCACCTAATCTCAAACACCCCTTAGTATCTCTTCAGGTACCTTGATTGAACCGGCTAACTAATATACTATTATTTGTGGCTGTCGTGCCCGATAAATTGGGCTGCCATTAGGCTGGCTGGTTTAATCGGCAAGATTAATCAGGCTAGTTATGTCAAGGAAAATTTCAGCAGTCCAGAAACCAACTATATCCAAGCCGTGAAGCTATCTATCTACCACACCCCGGAAGAAACTCCGAAAGACACCTTACCAGACTGTGCGATCGCAATTGATGTCCTGCGAGCCACGACGACCATGGCTACAGCTTTAAATGCTGGTGCTGAAGCGGTGCAAGTGTTCAGTGATATTGACCAGTTAATGGAAATCAGCGAACAATGGCCCACTGACAAACGGCTACGAGCTGGGGAAAGGGGTGGTAAAATGGTAGAGGGCTGTGATATGGGTAACTCGCCCTTAATTTGCACACCTGAGCGAGTAGATGGAAGGCGACTATTCATCAGTACCACCAACGGTACCCGTGCTTTACAGCGTGTCCAAAATTCCCCGGTAGTCCTAGCCGCCGCCTTAGTCAATCGTCTGGCAGCAGTGGAGTATTTACTGACCCACAAACCAGATACTATTTGGCTAGTGGGGTCAGGTTGGGAAGGATCCTACTCCCTAGAAGACACGGTTTGTGCTGGGGCGATTAGTCAAAGGCTTATGGAAGAAACCGGAGACTCAGTGGATGACATTGCTGGTAATGATGAAGTAATTGGTGCGATCGCACTTTACTCCCAGTGGCAAGATAAATTACTAGAGATGTTCTATCACGCTAGTCACGGAAAACGCCTGCTGCGGCTCAATGGTCATGAAGATTTAAAGTATTGCGCTCAAACTGATGTATTAGACGCTTTACCGATTCAGAAAGAACCAGGGGTTTTGGTTAACAACCCAGTTAGCAGGTAACAGGCACGTAACTAAAGACAGCTTTTTAGCTGTTTTAGTTTACGTACGAAATTATTTTTTATTTTTTTAGCTTTCCTCTAATTTTTGGGAATGAACTCACCAGAATTTAATTCACTTAACCAACTTTTCGAAGGACTAAGTGAAGAAGAATTAGCTCAACGATTGGGAGTGGAACCAGCAACACTCCAAGAATTAAGAGACCAAGCTGATTTTAAGCAGTGGATTGACACTCCCCGTCCTATAAGGACAAGGATTCTTTCTTCAAAGGGATTCCTACGAATTTACCCTCAGAAAGCATCTTGACCGTATGCCCTACGGCTGCAAGTCCACGTAAGCGAACGACTTGAGCGGCTGCTACATCTCTATCAGTTGTATAGCCGCAATTTGGACAACTATGTACACGCTCAGCTAAAGTTTTTTTTCCAGTTTCTGTTAAACAATTGGGACAAATTTGGCTAGTCTTTTTAGAATCGACTTTTTGGAAATAGACACCACGCTTAAAACAGCACTGCTCTAATATTTGGAAAAACTGTCCCCATCCCGCATCTAAGCAGTGCTTTCCTAGCATTCCCTTCGCCAATCCTTTGAGATTTAGATCTTCAACAAAGATCATCCCAGCCCAATCACAAAGATTATGAGCTAATTCCCAATGGTAATTCTTCCTCAGGTTAGCGATTTGTTCGTGTAATTTACTAACTTTTGCCTGTGCTTTGCGACGGTTGCTACTTCCAATGCGCTTCTTGCTCACCCTCTTTTGCAGCAATTTAAGCTTGCGTTCGAGGCGCTTGAAAGGGCGTGGATTGGAAAATAGAGTACCGTTACTGACAGCAGCAAAATGTGAAATTCCTACATCAATTCCCAAAGCTTCTCCATGAGGCATAACTTGGGGCATATCTACATCCCAACTTAGCGTTAGCATTACATACCAGCCAGAAGATCTTTTGACCACTCTAGCTTGCTTAACTACAGCATCAGCAGGTATTTCCCGTGATTGCCTCATTTTTACCCAGCCAATTTTAGGTAGCTTAACTCTGCCAGGCCCGGTCGGGTTAACTCCTAATTGTGGAAAAACAAAAGACCGCATCTGCCCCTGCTTCTTGAACCGGGGAAAGCCATGACCTTGCTCCCACATACTCACAAAAGCTTTCTCCAATATGCATGAGGGTTTGCTGCAAAACATGAACTTGAACTGATCTTAATTGCTCAATAGCTTTCCTGGCAGCAGTTAAGCCACGACACTGACTGGCATAAGTAGGACGTTTAGCATCTGCTGGGATAATGTATTCACCACCGAGGGAGCAAGCGTTAATCTGACAGCTACGAGACCTATACCAATCTTTGCGCTCAGCTAGTCCATAATTGTAGACTTTGCGGCACTTTTCTAACCAGTTTTCAAACAAATCTCTTTGTTTAGCAGTAGGTTTGAGTTTGAACTCGTAGGTTAAATTAAACACTTTGCTCGCCTCCTTAACCCGAGAATATCACATCTTGAACTAAGGTGCAAACGTTTTATCAAAAATGTATCTATAATTAAAGCCGTCCTAGAATGACGGGGCTTGAAACCCATTATTATCGGTCAAAGTAAAGACCCAGAATCAGTTTCCTGGCGATATCAGAAGGATAAGCAACGCTATATAATTAACTTATCCTTTGGATGATTGTGGTTTACCTTGTGATTTTTTTTTGATGAATCAAAGTTTCGTTGAATTTACCAGTAACGCTAATCAAAACTAAAACTGCTTCAAAAAGCGCAAATCACTGTTATACAAGCGACGAATATCATCAATCTGGTGCAGCACCATGGCAAAACGTTCTACTCCAAAACCAGCAGCGAAACCTGTATAAATTTCAGGATCATAGCCTACAGCCTTGAGTACATTGGGGTCAACCATACCGCAACCCATCACTTCTAACCATTTCCCTTTCCACTGCACATCCACCTCTGCTGAAGGTTCAGTGAAAGGAAAATAACTGGCACGGAAACGCACTTCTAACTCTTCCCCAAACATTGCCTCCAAAAATTCCTTAAGGGTACCTTTGAGGTCGGTAAAGGTTATCCCTTCATCCACTGCCAAAAGTTCTATCTGATGGAACACTGCCGAGTGGGTAGCATCTACCGTATCCCGTCGATAAACTCGACCAGGTGCCACAATCCGAATCGGTGGCTCATGGTTTTCCATGTAGCGAATCTGTACCGAAGAGGTATGGGTACGCAGCAAATTACCATCGGGCAAGTAGAATGTATCTTGCATATCCCGAGCCGGATGGTCAGGGGGAGTATTCAGGGACTCAAAGTTATAGTAATCTGTCTCCATCTCTGGGCCAGTAGCAATGGTGTAGCCTAAACCAACAAAAATATCTAATGCCCGATCAATGGTGCTATTGAGGGGGTGAATTCGACCTTGGGGACGATATACCCCTGGCATAGTCACATCCAGGGTTTCTGAACGCAATTTTGCCTGAATTTCAGCTGCTTTCAGCTCTTGCAGCCTCTGCTCTAGGTTCTGCTGGAGGGTTTCTTTGACAACATTTGCGATCGCACCAATCTTAGGTCGGTCTGCTGGTGCTAACTTACCCATTCCCCGCAATATCTGAGACAGTTGCCCTTTCTTGCCTAGGTAATTAATGCGCAACTGTTCCAAGTTTTCCAAGGTATCAGCAGAAGCGATCGCAATGGTTGCTTCTTCTTTGAGTGTAGCTAGTTGGGTCTCAATCTCGTTGAGGCTTGTCATCAGTAATTTTAGGTTAGTAAGAGAAGAACCGGAAACCCCTGTCATTTATGCAGGACTGTTTCATTTTACTGAAAAAATTGTCAGCTGAGTGGGGTAAACGGTCTTAGAGTATATCAATTTCAGATTAAAATCGAACAGCGACTTTTATCTTTGGCTGCAGTATCCTATCTCATGAAATTGCTCATCAGCAACGATGATGGTATTTTTGCCCTTGGTGTACGTACCCTTGCCAACACCCTCGCTGAAGCGGGGCATAATGTTACCGTAGTATGTCCTGACCGAGAGCGCTCAGCAACTGGTCACGGTTTGACCCTCCATGACCCGATCCGTGCTGAAGTTATAGATCACATCTTTCATCCCAAGGTTACTGCTTGGTCTTGTTCTGGAACCCCTTCAGACTGTGTAAAGCTGGCTTTGTGGGCATTAATGGATAGCGCGCCAGATTTAGTGCTTTCTGGGATTAACCACGGCTCTAACCTGGGTACTGATGTCCTCTACTCTGGCACTGTTTCAGCCGCTATGGAAGGGGTAATCGGAGGGATTCCCAGCATTGCCTTCAGTCTAGCTACCTACACCTCAAAGGAGTTTCAAGTAGCGGCTTCATTTGCGAAAACTCTCCTAAATCAGCTGTCAGAGCAACCTTTAGCAAAAACAACATTACTCAATGTGAACGTGCCAGCTGTTAAGCTCTCAGAAATAGCTGGTATTGCCATCACCCGTCAAGGGATTCGTCGTTATATCGAGAATTTTGAGAAACGAGTTGATCCCCGAGGCAAAATCTATTACTGGTTAGCTGGTGAAGTTATTGAGGATGTGGAACAACCCGATCATATTCACTTACCTCAAGATATCCCTACTGATGTTCAGGCAATTCGCAACAACTACATTACCATCACCCCTTTACAATATAACCTCACTGATACTGCTAGGGTGTATCACTTGCAGCAGTTGAAACTGGGTCAAGATGAAGGATGTTCGCCCTAGGCTTTCCTTGTAGGGTATAATCAAGGATGAAAGATGAAGGATGAAGGATAAAGTTTTGGAAAATTTACCTGAATTTATATTGACAAATGAGCAGCTTTACTGCTTTTATACAGAAATACAAGTGACCGTTTAATCCTCAAAAATAATGTAAAAACCACCCATGCTGCGACAACTTTAGTCAGCGGATTTCTCTAACGATTAAAGCAGGTATTGATGAGATGCTTGGTAATTGTAAGACCCGTTGGCAATAGCTTAAAAAAGAAAAAGGTGAAACCAACTAGTCAACTATTTTTTTATTCAACTTTCAACTTTCAACTTTCAACCTTAAGCATTCAACCTTCAAACTTCAACCTTCAACTTTAAACTTTAAACCTTCAACTTTAAACTTTAAACCTTCAATTTTAAACCTTCAACCTTAAACCTTCAACTTTAAACCTTCAACCACCGCCTCGATAGTACAGTTCAAGAAAGCGGAAAAACTTTTCACAGAGTTCTGGATCTCTTGCACCAACGTTTATTTCTTTGGTAATTTCTGCTACCGCCTGTTTCCAGTAGGGGCGAATGCCTGGGGGATCACTACGGTTACGATATAGCCGCTTGCTGATGATAGCATCTGCCGCATTCACCAGCTGAAAGACCTGAACAATGTAAGGAATTTTATCACCACGCAACCCATCCGGATAACCAGTGCCATTCAGCCTCTCTTGGTGGGTACGCACTAAGAATGCAAACTCCTTCAGGAGCGGATGCTGGTTACAAATCAGTTCTGAAACTTCAGGATACTCCTTAACTTTTGTCCACTCCTTTTCTGTCAGCGGTCCTGTTTTGAACAGGATCTGATCGGGAATGCTAATTTTCCCTAAACCGTGGCAATAGCACAAAAAAACCAGCTGACGCATTGCTTCTGGCTCTAAGTTTAACCAGCGCCCAAAATGCATGCACATAGTTCGCAGACGATAGCACCTTAAGCCAATCGGGACGTTGCGAGCCAACTGGATTTGTTCAAGGAAATTTAGGATATCGGCGTCCCCAGAACGAAGCATCAAACTTTGAAGTTGGTTTTGGTTTTAACAATTAAATTATCCCTATCTATTAGCTTACAGTTGTGATTTTTTTATGAAGCTAACCCAGTTGATTAAGTCATTATATCATAATGGTAGTCCTCTAAAAGTAGTAATAGACTTTGATAAAATCGACTCATAGCAAGACATAAAACTGCCAAAAGAACTACTTGTTTAGAACGAGCGAACTCACGATTTTAGTTATTTTTTTATGAAGCTGATTCACTTTATTGAGTTGCGATCGCATAGTGAACTAACTCAACTAGTTTCTGACGCAATGTCTCCAGTCCAAGACGTTTACTAGCAGAAATAAAGACTCCTTGAGGAAATTCTTCTTTCGCTAACGCTAGGGTATCACTATCTACTTGGTCGATTTTATTAAATACTACTAAAATCGGTCCTGGTGTAATGGGCATATCCCTCAGAATCCCCATTACAGAACGAATGTGACTAGCCCACGCTGAATGGGATAAATCCACTAAATGCAGCAAAGCATCTGCTTCTGTTACTTCTTCGAGGGTAGCCCGAAATGAATCTACTAAGGGTGGGGGTAACTCGTGAATAAACCCTACCGTATCGATCAATAGCATAGCGCTAGATTTCCCCGTTACTGAGTCAACAATAGGTAAGCGTCGGGTGGTGGGGTCAAGGGTAGCAAATAACTGGTCAGCGGTATAAACCTCAGCATTGGTTAGGGTATTCAACAGGGTAGATTTGCCAGCATTTGTATAACCAACGACCGCTACTGTCGGAACATCCTGTTGCTGACGCCGCTGCCTTAACCTTGACCGATGAGCCTGTAATTGGTTTACTTCTTGTTGAAGTCGGGCAATTCGACGCTGAATGGAGCGACGTTCGGTTTCCAGTTTGGTTTCACCCGGACCACGAGTACCAATGCCACCCCCTAACCGGGACATCGCCTGACCCCGACCAGTAAGGCGAGGCAACATATATTCTAGTTGTGCCAGTTCCACCTGCAATTTACCAGCACGGGACTGAGCTCTTTGGGCGAAAATATCGAGAATCACTTCAGTACGGTCTACAACCCGAACACCAATTTGGGATTCTAGGTTGCGAGCTTGTGCTGGTGATAGGTCGCGGTCAAATACTACCAGATTAGCGGCTAGAGTTTGGGTAGTCAGGGCAATTTCCTCTACTTTACCGCTACCAACTACTGTTTGGGGATGGGGATGCGATCGCTTTTGCTGGATTACCCCTAATACTTCTCCACCAGCGGTTTCCACCAACCGCCCAATTTCTGCTAAGCCATCTTCAAATCGCTCTGGGCTGATTTTTTCAGTCATTAACCCTATAATCAGCACCCTATCTTGGTCAACATCGACTTCCTGAGCCACAAATTGCCGTCGAAACTCAGCTTCTAGCTCTTCGACCAATTCCTGGAAATCCTGCTTGGTCAGAATATCCAGACTAATGGGTGATGATACACTCCAATTTAGGAGTTGAGAGTCTACCTTATTGTGTCCTTCTGAGTTACTAGGAGGGAGCAAATGTGCGAGATAGGTTTCTTTGATATAACCTGTTGCTCCACCACCCCGCCTTATCATACCTGACCCAGTAATCGTAAGTACCACCAATGCATCCAATCGCTGAATTGCCATAGCCGTGAGGGTAGATTCTCTAGGGGTTTCTGATTTGAGCTGAGTGGCGATACAGCGAATCCCGCACAATCGTTCAGCACCGTAACGGGGCAATTCCAGGGGAGGAATTTTGGTCTGAGTAGGGGTACCTACAGCCACACGAATCACTTGTCCCCGGCGATTGATGTAGGTGCATAGGGGCTGTTGAATGTCTGTGCTAATGGCTGCAACACGTTGAGCAAACTCCGGTGTAGTCAAGTTATCGCTAGGTAAGCGTTGGTGATACAGCCGTTTTAGTTGCTTGAGCTGGCTAGGCTTAAGACCTTGAAGATTACCGTAGATAGTATCGATAGGCGCTACTGACCAGTAACCTGGTTTCCAAGACTACTCTATCTATTTTAGGACTTACACAGTGAAACCAAAAATCCGGCTTTGCTACGGGTATAGGGTGATGGGGTGGGTGACCGGTTGACCGGGTGTGGCGAGCAAGGTATGACAACAAAGCGTTAGTCCACAGGAATTACGCACCAAGACCCTTAAAACCCAGTTTCTGGTTATAAATTAAAGATGCTTGCTTCCATGGCTTTTACCTTTTAGACATCTCCAGAAACTCGGTTTTGACCCAGGCAGTCCAAGGGTTTGAGGTTAATTTTTGGAGATGTCTATTATATCAAATCCGGATAATTGTCTACATTTACGATATCTAGACAAAATCTTTTTGCCCCTGCTCCCCTCCTACCCTGCTCGCCTCACCAGGAAGTATGGTTATTCAACCGGATTTCATATTACCTTTTGCCCTAGCCAAACCTTCCCCTACCTGTAAGACTAATACTGATTCACCAGCCCGAATCAAGGTTTTACCGATTGGCACCAGCGCTAGACCATTGGTATAAGCAAGATTAATCAAATTACCAGAACTATGACTACCACTGGCCAGATGAAATTCGTAGGCACCAGCTGCATCTAAACACAGTTGTCCCCACAGGTAAGTTTCCCGGCGTCCACCGGCATGTAAGTCATTAGATGCGATCGCTTTGACAAAAATTGGTTTCGAGACTTCCTCCGGTAAACCAGATAGTTTTAACAGTGCTGGTTTAACAAACCGCCAACAACTAACTAGTGCTGAAACGGGATTCCCAGGTAGACCAAAGTACAGTACTGGACGTTTTGAACAGGAGGGAGTGCTAGAAAGGTCACTGTCTTCTATGGAATTAGGCAAGGGGGAGGTAAAGGTAGCAACTGTTAGGGGTTTACCGGGTTTAACGGCAACCGAGTGGATGTGAATCTCTGCCCCGAGCTGGGCTAAGATTTTGTCTACATAGTCATAATCTCCCACTGATACACCGCCAGTAGATAGAACCATATCTGCTTCGGAGATAGCGTTTGCGATCGCATTTTTTAGATCGTCTGGCTGATCGCGCACAATCCCCATAGCTATGGGTACTCCCCCTAAGAGGGAGACAAAGGTAGCCAAGGCATACTGATTAGAATCGACAATTTGACCAGGTTTTAGGGGTTGGTCAGGGGTTACTAGCTCGTTGCCAGTGGAAAAAATTGCCACCCGAGGACGCCGATACACTGTCAATTGGTTACACTGAGCTGCAGCTAAAATGGCGATTTCTGGAGCACCAAGCCTAATGCCTGGTTTCATAAGACTGGTTTGGGCTTGGTAAAAAGATGCCCGATGACGGACAAAGGCTTGGGGTTGGGGAGCCTCCAAAATCACCACCTGGTTGTCCTGGAGCTTGGTGTTTTCTTGGATCACCACCGTATCAGCTCCTTTTGGCATACAACCTCCAGTAAAAATCCGTGACGCTTGTCCGGGTTTGACTTCACATTGGGGTTGATATCCAGCAGGGATTTCTTCTACTATAGTTAAAACTACTGGTTGTTCGCGATTGCAGGATTGGACATCGCTATAACGCACGGCATACCCATCCATGGCTGAATTATCCCAGTGGGGAAAATCTAAGTTACTGGTCACTGTTGCTGCCAGAATTCTATTAGTGGCAGCGGATAGCTCTACCACCTGTGTTTCCAGCCGTGGGTCAAAGGGTTGAACCAAATTGAGAATGATTGACTCTGCTTCTTGAACTGCTAGCATTGCCTATTAAGTATGAAAGATGAACGATGCAGCACTATTGCATGAAGGACACAGTGAAGTACTTGCGCTGTGGTGGGCGTGAAATCTTCCCTAATTATCCTCCACTTCATCAATGGTAGGTTTTTAGTTTTGATCGGAAGTTTCGATTCTGATCGGTTCATCTTTGGTTCCAACTCTTTAATCCACGAACAACTTGTAGCTTTCATCCCGTGACTAGATCAATTATCGATAGATTACGATTAGGGTTATCCGTAGGCATTGCCAAAACCGTCACCGCTCTGGTTCGGTTATTAAACCTAGGGGCAGCAAGTGTTCTGCCTGGAGCAATTGCCCGTCGTCTCCAGCCTCAAGTGCTTCCCTTACTCTTGGATCAGGTCAGACGAGGTGTGATTCTAATTGTTGGTACTAACGGTAAAACTACCACCTCTCTACTTCTATGCACTATCCTGGAAGACCTTGGTTGGCAAGTTGCTCACAATAGTACTGGGGCAAATTTGATTAATGGCTTAGTGACCGCACTCCTAGTTAATACCAATGGCATTGGTCAGTTGGATGCTGACTACGCCCTTTTGGAAGTAGATGAAAATGTGCTGCCCTTGCTATTGCTTGATTGTCAGCCTAAATTTATTTTGGGCTTAAACCTGTTTCGTGACCAGCTGGATCGTTATGGGGAAGTGGATACTATTAGCCGTCGCTGGCAAAATGCGATCGCTCCCTTACCTGAGGAAACCGTTGTAGTTTTAAACGGCGATGACCCTACCCTGTCTTACCTCGGTCAACAGTTACCCCAGAGAGTCCTTTTCTTTGGGTTAAGTGAGCCAGATCTCTATCTTGATGAAATTCCCCATGCCGTTGACTCAATTTACTGCCCCAGTTGTGGACATCCCCTGGACTATGAGGGGGTTTATCTGTCCCATCTAGGAGACTATCACTGTCCTCAATGTGGCTTTAGTAAACCTCAACTCGGAGTCAATAGTAGCCAGTGGCCACAAATATTAATTGGTATCTATAACAAATACAATACATTGGCAGCGGGATTACTAGCCATAGAGATGGGAATTGACCGGGATACCATCTACAACAGTATTAAAACCTTCCGCGCTGCCTTTGGACGAGCAGAAGAATTAGTTGTGGATGGGAAGCGGGTTCGGATTCTGTTGTCCAAAAATCCAGTAGGGATGAATGAAACGATTCGAGCTGTTAATGACTTGCAAAAACAAGGTGGAGCATCCACTAAGCTAGTGGTACTCAATGACCGAACCCCCGATGGCACAGATGTGTCTTGGATTTGGGATGTGGATACAGAGAAATTAGTGAACTCAGGGGGAACTGTGGTAGTCAGTGGCGATCGCGTTTATGATATGGCACTCCGTCTACAATACAGCCAGAATCAAGACCAGAATCAAGACCAGACTAATTGCCAATTGATTATTAAAGAAGATTTATCAGACGCGATCGCTACCGCTTTGGACGAAACTCCAGCTGACGAAACCCTTCATATTTTGCCTACTTATTCTGCCATGTTGGAAGTGCGGGGACTTTTGACTGGGCGCAAAATTTTGTAGGTATTTTTAAGGGAGATAATTGGAAATTTTATTAAGTCCTGACTCATGAAAAATTCTGCCAAAATAAATCTATACCCCCAGCAGTAGCCGATCAGGAAACCATGACTCAAAGTATTGACCGGGTTGTTTTACCTCCTCCTTTCCCAGATCACACCCAACTACCAGAATCAGATGGAAGTTTTGTGAAAAATTTTCAGGAACACCCCCAAAGCATATTACTGACAGATTCGATTGGACCAGTTTTACAGCAAATCCATCCTGATGGACACTATGCCATTGGGCAAGACTGTGGTATTTATTGGCGAGAAACTGACCCACCCGAAAAAGGAGCAGAAGCTCCTGACTGGTTTTATGTTCCCAATGTTCCCCCTAAGTTAGATGGTGAAATTCGCCGTTCCTACGTTATATGGCGAGAATATATCGCTCCTTTAATTGCTCTTGAATTTGCCAGTGGGAACGGGGAAGAAGAACGAGACCAAACTCCTCTATCCCGAAGTGAGGAAGGAAAAGTAACTAAACCAGGCAAATTTTGGGTTTATGAGCAGATTATACGCATTGCCTATTACGGCATTTATGAAATCAAAACCGGTAACTTGGAGGTCTATGAATTCCTTAAAGGTTTCTATCACAAAATGAAGCCCAACGAGCGAGGTCATTATCCCATTGAACCATTAGGAATCGAATTGGGACTGTGGCAGGGAACCTATCAAAATCAAAACCAACTCTGGTTAAGGTGGTGGGATAACCAAGGTAATCTATTGCTGATTGGTAATGAGCGGGCGGAAGTAGAACATGCACGAGCTCAAAAAGCTGAACAGGCAATCTTCGAGGCTGTGCCCCGTTTCCTCAAGATGGGACTAACAGTGGAACAGGTAGCAGAAGCCCTTAGCTTGAGTGTAGAACAGGTAAGACAACAAGTTGAGGGTTGAATAACTGTAAAAAGTCATGAGCGTTATTAAACAAACCACCGAATGGTTAGAAACCAACTGGGTTAATCCCGCCTATGGAGGTTTGCTTTTAGCAGGTATTGCCATCTGTTTCTTTGGCGCTGCCACCAATACCATGGCAGGATGGCTCTATGTGATCAGTGCGATGATTTTTGCCCTACTGGTAATTGCCGCTATCTTGCCAGTGCGATCGCTTCACCATCTATCAGTACGCCGACATCCGATCTCACCGGTCAGTGTCGGAGACCAGTTAACCATTGAACTAGAAATCGAAAACCCCACCCTCCGGCCTCAAACCCTATTACAAATTCAGGATATGCTGCCACCGGAACTGGGAGCAATGACCAAAACCCCAGTAGCCAATATTCCAGCCCAAAGTGTCCATCGCTGGGTTTATTACCATCCCACTGCCAAACGAGGAGTCTATCGGTGGCACCAGGTACAATTGAGAACTGCCACACCCTTGGGATTATTTTGGTGCCGTCGCCGTCGATATGTCAGCGCTAGGGCAGTAGTTTATCCCACTGTACTTCCCCTTACTCGCTGTCCCCTAGTGGATGAAATGGGTAAAGAGGACAGTATGCAAGTCCAAAGCGATCGCAAATCTCAATCACTTAGCCAAGACCTTACCAAAGCACTACGACCTTACCGAGTTGGTGACCCTACCCGTCTGATTCACTGGCGCACCAGTGCTCGTTACGGTGAATTACTGGTACGGGAGTTAGAAGTATTGACTGGTTCTCAAGAAATTATCATATGCCTCGATAGCTCCAGTCAATGGCATCCCGAAGACTTTGAACAAGCCGTGATTGCTGCTGCTTCTATTTACTCCTATGCTTGTCGGACTAAGCCAAATGTGAAATTCTGGACACCGAGAACAGGGTTATTGCACGGTAACTCAGTAGTGTTAGAATCCCTTGCTGCCACCCAAGCCGGAGTTGATGGTAAAGCTGAAGAGCAACCCTATTTACCCCCCTATCTACCCTTGATCTGGCTGACTCAAAATCCTGTTAGTCTTAACTCCCTACCCCCTGGAAGTCGTTGCTTACTGTGGCCAAAAGATGTATCCGTGGGGAAGCCAGTCCAACAACTTAAGCGCGATAGTTTGGGAATTGTAATTAATACGACTGAGCCCCTAAAACCCCAGTTACAGCAACCGATACGATAGCAAATAAGCTGTGGAACGCAACGGATTATTAACAGAGGTAAGGTCAGATTTTTTGCAGTCATGTCTGCTGATTTAGGGTAAAGCAGAGGGTTTTGGTATGTCTTAACACCAATTCAACCCCATCAAAACAATTATCCTACACTATGTATCGGTATCCCAACGATCAACAACTATCCGATTTACGTTTAAGACAGTACGATACAATGCTAAAAACTGTTTCACAAGTCAATTTTCCTAAATGACTACATCACCAATAGCTAATCAAGCCAGTGATAGTAAACTGGAGGCGATGCAAAACTTTGCTCAGACTTATGCTCAGCGTACTGACACTTACTTCTGTGTTGACCCAAGCGTAACTGCTGTGGTTATTGAGGGACTTGCCAAAAACAAAGAAGAACTCGGTGCTCCCTTATGCCCTTGCCGCCATTATGAAGACAAAGAAGCAGAGGTGAAAGCTACCTTCTGGAATTGCCCTTGTGTCCCCATGCGGGAACGCAAGGAGTGCCACTGTATGTTATTTTTAACCCCGGATAATGATTTTGCCGGTGATAAGCAAGAAATTTCCCTAGACGAAATTAAAGCTGCGCGAGATAGCATGGCATGACAGCCATAGTACTACCTGAAGAATTTTGGCAGGGTGTCGATCAATTTAATCAGCAAGAGTTTTACGCTTGTCACGACACCCTTGAAGCTTTATGGATAGAAGCAGTTGAGCCGCAAAAGCGGTTTTATCAAGGCATTTTACAAATAGCTGTTGGCTGCTACCACCTAGGTAATCTAAACTGGCGTGGTGCAGTGGTTTTACTCGGTGAAGGGATCGGACGTCTCAGTAACTATCAACCAGACTATGGGGGGATTGATGTCACTGAGCTACTATCTCAAAGTGTTAATCTCCTACAGGCATTGCAAAACGTCGGCTCAGAGCAAGTTGCTGATTTTGTTAGACAGTTAGAGGCGGCTGACAGCAATGATGTTGTAGTTGGTGGCGAAGGGGTTAGGGGTTTTCCAAAACTCAAGGGAGTTGATGGTTAACCATTAACTTGTTAACCATTAGTTCTTAGGACATGCTTTGAAGGGATGAGAAACTTTGTTGGTGCCTAGTCGTCAAAACTAAAACACGTGCCTTAGAGCAAAAAGCCCATTTTAATTCCCAAGCTATGGCTGGATTTGCTTAAACTAGTAGGCAGAACAGCTTATTGGTATTCGAGATCAGTCATCACACACAACAGCATGAAGTCCGACCTTAAATATACTAACCGATTAAGGCATAATCTAGGTCTAAGATTATTCTTGCCAGTTACCTTGGTAGGTGCGATCGCATTACCAACTTTCCTTAACATCCCCCAAGCACAAGCCCAAAATAAACCATCAGCTGCTGATGGAAGTGCCTTGACGGTTCGCTCTGATGTCCAGGAAGCTAACTCCAAAACTGGCGTAGTCACAGCCCGTGGCAATGTCCAAATTAACTATCCCGCTCGCCAAATACAAGCAACTGCAGCCCAAGCCCAATACTTCAGCCGTGAGCGTCGTCTGGTTCTCAATGGCAATGTTTTTGTGTTGCAGGAGGGCAATAGTATTCAGGGTGAAACCATTACCTATTTGATTGATGAAGGACGCTTTGTAGCCCTGCCTCAACAGAACCAACAGGTAGAATCAATTTACATCGTTACAGACTCAGACAGCACCACATCACCGGCTCCAGGGCTTCCCTAGCTAAATCAACCCCTACCATCAGTCATTATGGCTTAAAAACTAGATCTTAATTGATAGAATAGCCTGCAACCACTTATGGTCATTTCCTGGTCATTAGTTAATTACCAAGTATATAAAGATTATGGACTATTGACTAATGACCGATTAAAGGTGCTATCTGTGAAAATATTATTAGATAATATCCATAAGTCCTATGGCAGGCGCAGTGTTGTCAGTCGTGTTCATCTTTCCGTTGCCCAAGGAGAAGTTGTAGGGTTGCTTGGTCCTAATGGTGCTGGTAAAACTACAACCTTCTACATTGCCACTGGTCTAGAAAAACCCAATCTGGGTACAGTTTGGCTAGATGATCAAGATATCACTGCCATGCCGATTAATCGGCGAGCCCAGCTAGGTATTGGTTACCTGGCTCAGGAAGCTAGTATTTTCCGCCACCTTAGTGTTCGGGACAATATTCAATTAGTCTTAGAACAAACTGGTGTGCCTCGTAGTGAGTGGCGATTAAGAATGCATTACTTACTCCAAGAGTTTCGTTTGGAAAAAGTCGCCAATACCTTAGGTAATCAAGTGTCTGGAGGAGAGAGACGTCGAACAGAACTGGCAAGAGCGTTAGCTGTTGGTTCACTTGGACCGAAGTTCTTATTCTTGGATGAGCCATTTGCTGGTGTCGATCCCATTGCTGTCTCAGAGATTCAAAAAATTATGGCTCGATTACGCGATCGCCAAATGGGAATTCTGGTGACTGACCACAATGTAAGAGAAACCCTAGCGATTACTGACCGCGCCTACATTATGCGAGAAGGACAAATCCTGGCTGCCGGAAGTGCTGAAGAACTTTATGATAATCCTCTAGTACGTAAGTATTACTTAGGGACAGGGTTTCAACGATAACAGAAGCTATTAAAAATTAATTTAGTGATTAGCAAATCATGAAATTTGGTAAATCCAAGTCCATCATTGCACTAATGCCTGGCTTATCAGTGATGGATCGGTACATCGTATTTGAGCTAATCCCACCACTGCTGTTTGGTATTGGTGCTTTTTCATCACTGGGTGTAGCTATTGGAACCCTATTTGAGTTGGTTCGCAAAGTTACTGAAGCAGGACTACCATTGGGAATTGCACTTCAAGTGCTACTGTTGCAGATACCCCAGTTTATTTCCTATGCTTTACCAATGTCCATGCTCCTAGCTGCTCTGATGGCATACTCTCGCCTCAGCAGCGATAGTGAGTTGATTGCCATGCGCAGCTTTGGGGTAAGCATCTACCGACTCGTAATACCTGCTGTAGTGGTGAGTTTGCTCGTTACAAGTCTGACATTTGTATTTAATGAATTAGTGGTTCCTGCGGCTAACTACCAGTCCAAAATCACCTTAGACAAAGCGCTTAAAAAAGAAAGACCATCCTTTCAGGAAAGGAACATCTTTTATCCCGAATATCAAAAAGTAAAGCTACCCAATGGCAAAAAAGTTAACAAAATTAAGCGTTGGTTCTACGCCGAGCAATTTGATGGTAAGCAGATGAGGGGCTTGACAATTTTAGACTTTTCTCAGACCGGTCTAGAACAAATTGTAACCTCTCAATCTGCCGTTTGGAACCCAACTGAAAATCTCTGGGATTTTATAGATGGCACGATCTATATTATATCTCCCGATGCTTCTTACCGCAATATCCTTAGATTTGAAAAACAAAAGCTACAACTTCCTAGAACACCTTTGGATTTGGCCAAAAAAAATCGTGACTATGGTGAAATGAACATTGCTCAGTCTCTAGAGCGTTTGGAGGTATTACGCCATAGTGGTAATGCTAAAAAAATTCGTAAACTTAGGATCAGAATTCAACAAAAAATTTCTTTTCCCTTTGTTTGTCTAGTTTTTGGTTTAGTGGGAGCTTCCTTGGGAACTCGTCCTCAACGTACAGGTAAAGCAACCAGTTTCGGAATTAGTGTTTTAGTAATTTTTTCTTACTACTTATTAGGGTTTATCACCAATGCCCTAGGTCTAGTTAACATTTTCTCTCCTGTTATGGCAGCCTGGTTGCCCAATTTATTTGGACTAGGTGCTGGAGGATTGTTGTTATATAGAGCTGCGCGATAAGTAGGCTAGATAGACAGGTGGTTATTGTTGCTAATTGTAAATTGCTAATTGTAAATTGCTAATTGTAAATTGCTAATTGTAAACCTGAATCGGTTGATTAGAGGCTAGCATCAAGTTACAGCGAAGCTGAAATGTCTAACATCGTTGAAACGTGCCATGTCTTCTCGTCATCAACCTCCTGCCTACCTCCGCTATTGGAAAGCTCAACTACAACCTTTGGGACGACCAGCATTTTGGGGAGCAGCTGTCTTGTTATCCCTAATGTTGTGGTTTCTCCGGGAATACTGGAACCATCCAGAATTGTTAAGGGCAATTGGGATCAATCAAGTGGCTGAAACTGATACTCCCACCGTTGAACCAACCCTGTCTTCTGAAGATGATGAACTAGCGGCAAGGTTAGCTGATATTGATAATTCTGCCGTGCTATTAGCAGAGCTCGAAGCCCTAAGTGCTATATCAGTACCACCACAGCAAACCAAGAAAGCCAAAAAGTCTAAAACCAAAAATTCAGAAGGGTTATTTACTCAAGTTATTCAGCAGACAAAAGCTAACTCCCAAGCAAAATCACCTTTGCTAACCCCAAACTTCCAACCTCAGCAGTCCTCAAAAGCCAGAAATCCCTTTGCTACATCTACAAACGATTTGTTTAATATCCCTCCCGTTCCTGGGAGTGACTTACTGAGCAATCCTAACTCTGTTAATCAGAGATCTTTATCCTCAAGCACACTGAACCAGACTAATTCTGTGTTGGGGTTGGGTTCCCTCAATTCCCTCTACACTAATCCAACACAGTTACCAGTCAGCCCTTTACAGGAAGCCTTGAATAGGCTTAATGCTGCTAAGTCTGTTACCGGTAATAGCAAAGCTCAACTACCTGCTAACATCTTGCCTTCAAATATCTCCTATGGAAACAGGGGACTTCTCGAACAACGGAACTCAGGAACTCAGGAAATTAAAGCTAGGGGCGGAATACCGTTGACGGCAACTGGGAATCAAGCATTACCGACTCCCTCCTATCCAGGACAAATTACCTATCCTGGGGTAACAACACCAGGTGTAACCGGCAACAGGACTTTCTCGACCACACCCACAACAGCTCCTTCTCCAGGACAAATTAATTATCCTGGAGTCAATCTACCTCGAACAAGGAACGATAGAACTTTTCCGACAACACCTACAGTTCCTCTCAATTCCAACACCTACTCTACTCCATTCCGGCAAGCTACCGGTGTAACAACGGCAGCACCTCTTAGACCAGTAGCACCGCAAGGAACAAGTAAATTGGGGCAATTTTCTACCCAGTCTACTAGTCAAAATCAGTTTTTCAATCAGCGTCGCTTAAAGTCTAAGCTTGAACCAAGTCAGCTGAGGCGACGTGACATACTCCCGAAGCTGCCCTAACGGGACAGCGCGGGATTCTTACCAACTCCAGCTATTGCCATCGGGCTTTGCCCGACGCGGGGCGCGTTCGGATACAAGGCCTTTGGCCACGCTACGCGAACGATAAGCTTTATTAACGACACGGTCAGAAGTTACCGCAAGAATAGGGTTTGAAGTTACGGTAAGACAGGGTCGCCTTTATGGTCGGCAGGCTATGCGTAAAAGGGTTAAGGCTATTGTTATAAGGCGACCCTGTCTAAGGCGCGCGTCTCTGGCCTTTATGGTTAGTCGGTTATGCGTAAAGGGTTAAAACTTTATGATTAAGGCTGCCCTATTCTAAGGTTTCGTCTCCGGGATGCCCCGACCCGCCGGAACAATACAAAAAAAAGTTCTATTTTCAGTTGGTAGGTGGCGATTAGCTCTTAATTTGTTTTCCCTACCATTGTTAATATATCACATTGGCATTTCGACGTTCCGACCCTTGTCCCGCGCTTCCCATACGACACTTACCCAATGAAGGAAAAGTGCGGGGCTTCTCGAGGTTTAGCTAAAATATTTAATGATTGCCTCAGCAAACTCAGAACACTTCAGGGGAGGTTCTACGGGTGGAGTCATCATCCGGGCTAGGTCATAAGTAACTTCCCGGTTAGCGATCGCATCTGATATCCCCTTCTTAATCAAATCAGCAGCTTCTTGCCAACCCATATACTCTAGCATCATCACTCCTGATAAAATCACAGAGCCTGGATTTACCCGGTCTAGACCCGCATGTTTGGGAGCTGTGCCATGGGTGGCTTCAAAAATCGCACACGTGTCACCAATATTCGCTCCTGGACCCATACCTAATCCACCAACCATAGCAGCAGCGGCATCGGATAGGTAATCACCATTAAGATTCATTGTGGCCAAAATAGAGTATTCCGCTGGTCGAGTCTGGATTTGTTGGAAAATGCTGTCCGCAATCCGGTCATTGACCATCACCTTATCTTGCCATTGACCTTGCCCATGGGTGTCCCAGATGGAATTAAGGACATTTTCCACTTCCTGGATCACTTTCCCCTGTTTTTCTGGGGTCAAGGCATCATAACCCGGTTCAATCGCGCGAGCATTCTCTTCCAGGGTAATATCAGGATTTTGCTCTTTGTTGCTCAGAATCCAAGATTCCCGTTCAGTTACAGATTCTGCTCGAAACTCTGTGGTTGCAAGTTCATAACCCCAGTCCCGGAACGCGCCTTCGGTGTACTTCATAATATTCCCCTTATGTACCAAAGTCACCATCTGCTTAGGCTTAGGTAACCTGAGGGCATGTTGGATGGCGCGGCGCACTAAACGCTGGGAGCCAGTTTTACTGATGGGTTTAATGCCAATACCAGCATCTAAGGGAATCTGTTTTGTGCCATGTTCTGGAGTCGCTGGGATTAGATCCTGATTGAGTAAAGTAATCAATTTTTCAGCAACTTCGCTTCCTTTGGGCCATTCAATACCCAAGTAGATATCTTCTGTATTTTCCCGATAGACAATCACATCCAGTTTCTCTGGAGTTTTGTGGGGAGAGGGGGTTCCTGGGTAGTACTTACAGGGACGCACACAGGCATAAAGGTCATTAATTTGCCGCAGGGCGACATTGAGAGAGCGTATACCACCACCCACAGGAGTTGTCAAGGGTCCTTTGATAGCAATGCCGTATTCTTTGATGGCATTTAGGGTGTCTTGGGGTAAATACTGATAAGTACCGTACTTTTCGCAAGCTTCGTCACCGGCGTAGATTTTAAACCAGCTGATGCTGCGCTTGGCACCATAGGCGCATTGGACCGATGCATCAATTACCTTCTGGGCAGCTGGCCAGATATCAACGCCAGTACCATCTCCGCGAATAAACGGAATAATTGGGTTGTCAGGAACAATGGGTTGACCATCCTTGTAGGTAATGGCAGAACCAGTCTGGCAAGGGGAAATTTTCTCGTACATAAAGTAGTTTTAATGAATTTCAGATGGAAGTTGGCAATAGACTTATAGTCAGAAAACTACCAGATCTACTGCACTGGGGTTGAGACATTAAGCTTTTTTGCTGATTAACCCCAGGTAAATGGTAGTTTACGTAAGGTCTATCCATAGGGGGATGGCAAAAACTATACTATAGTTAAGCTTCTCATTAAGATAATTACTACTTGACAGGACAAGAGTGGCAGAAAGAGCAGGTAGTTGTTGAGCTTTCTTCCCGAAAATTCCCATTTCTGGGTATTAGCATGAGTGAACGTAGTTCAAGTTCAAAGCTTTGATGAAGTTATTACACCATGGCTCAACTGTTTTAAATCAGCCTTTATGCTGAAATAGGGGTTCTATAGCTTAAGTTCTCCTGTAATAGGAAGGTGTTCAACTGTTTTACAACAGTCAGCCAAGGCTGCTTTGTGCAGCGCCATCGCTCCTAAAAAATTGCTTGGGTGATGTGTCAATAGTTAGGGCTTCAACACCGAAACTTACAGTGTTATTAGCATAGATTCTGCCTATGGTCAATCGAATTACGATCAAAAGATATGGTGTATTGTTTGTCTGAGTGGGCCTTTCACAGACTTCCAGCCAGATGGCAGCAGCATCAATTCATGACCAATTGGCAGGAGTGTTTGTAGAAAAGGTGGCTCCAGAAAGAATATGAAAAAGATTTTAGTTGTTGACGATGATAAAACCCTGCTAACTCTTTTGAAGCGCTACCTGGAACATCGAGGATACCAGGTAGAACAAGTGTGTTCGGGAACTGAAGCCTTGGAAGCTTGTCTCAAAAATCCACCGGATTTGGTAGTTTCTGATGTGCTGATGCCGGAGATGGATGGGCTAGAGTTTTGCCGTCGTCTGAGAAACATTCCCAATGGTAGGCTGATGCCATTTATTTTTTTGTCTAGCAAAGCAGAATTAGAAGACCGTATTAATGGTCATTCTATGGGAGCAGATGATTACTTAACTAAACCCGTTGCTCCCAGAGAACTAGAGGCAAAAATCGAAGCACTGCTAGAGCGCTCGCACCGTATCCATGCTGAAATTGTTCGGTTGATGCAAGCTACTGCGATAGCTCCTGGCCATCTAGCTAACCAATTCTCAACACCAACAGCTGTTGAGAATTCTAAGACTTTTGCTCAGGTAGGGGCAAAACCTCAACCTCTCCCCTTGACACCAGCAGAAGAACGAGTATTTTGGCAAGTTATTCAGGGGTTAACCAACAAAGAAATAAGCGATCGCCTATTTATCAGCCCTCGTACTGTTCAGACTCATCTCAGTAGTATACTCCATAAGTTGAAACTACATAATCGTAGCCAATTGGTGCGCTTTGCCTATGAGCAGGGATACAAAAGGCCTAAGGAGTAGACATGGGGCAAAATCGGGTTTATTGGTCAATCTTCGATTTTGACAGAGCTGCCTTGTATTTATACTTCCAACAGACATCAACTGAGCTTTTATTTAAGTATCAGCTATCACCAATGAGTATAATAGTATTGATAGTATTGGTAGTTGAGCTTCCCAGCTTAATAAATCCCTCAAAAGATACACTAGCATAGCTTGGGGAATCTGTAAACCTCCCTGACCCTCTTGGTAAAAAATCCAATCAACATGGTAAACAGTAAAGTATAAATCAACTACTTTGGGGCGAGGGAGGTAGCCTTGGTAGTAGGTAAACCTACTACTGGAGTAAGTCCTTTTAACTCAGCACTGTCTGGCTGATGCACTCAGAAATATTTTCAAGTTAGATGACTGGAATCTACACTGCCGATGAATTACAACAGCTGATCACCCACGAGTCAGAGCGATGGCGACCACTGGTATTTACTAATGGGTGTTTTGATCTACTACACATTGGTCATGTGCGTTACTTAAAGATTGCCAAATCCTTGGGTTCATCTCTAGTGGTGGGGCTAAATAGTGATCAATCAGTAAACCGCATTAAACCATCACAGCCAGGATATCCTCCCCGACCACTGGTTCCTGAAATACAGAGGGCAGAAATTCTGGCAACTCTCAAACCCGTAGATGGGGTAGTGATTTTTGCTGAAACCACAGCTACTCGTTTAATTGAAGCATTGCAACCAGAGGTGTATGTTAAAGGGGGTGACTACAGTCTATCCACTTTACCAGAAGCCCCGATTGTTCAATCCTACGGGGGGCGGATTGAGTTAGTCCAGGTTGAATTTCCTACCTCCACTACTCAAATCATTAACCGCATTCTTCAGGCTCGATAAGCACGTGAGAATAGAGAATGGTTGAAATTTGATAAGTTGTTGTGGGTGTAAATTGATTATTTGTCAATTTTGGAAAAAACTTTTCATACCCTCGGGTGTTGTCTCTCCGTCGCGGGTGTCTCCCTATCTACTTCAGTATAGGCACCCTTAAATTAGCCATGATAGCACGCTTACATTAGGTACTAAGCACGCTTACACCCTTAACTATTAACCATTAACCATTAACCATTAAACCAACACCTAACCCCTAACCCCTAACAATTAACCTGCAAGTTAATTGTTCGAGCAGCTTAGGAGTAAAGCACCGAAGCGAGACAATTGACGGACTACGATCGGTGAAATTTTGGCAAAAGTTCTTCATCGTAAAAGGTTTAAGGTTAGACCATTATAAGCTTGAAGGTTGTATACAAGCGGTCCGGTGCCGTAGTCTAGGTTAAAAGCATGAACTTGCTTGACTCTCGACTTTAAAACCTATCATATTCAACTTCAACCTTCTTGAGTGCAACCTCAAACCCTACCCTTCATGAGCGATCAAACGGCCCCTTTCCCAGCAGAAGTCTCTAACACAGTTGCCGAACTCCAGCGCCAGCTAAAGTCTAGTTCTGAAAAAAAACAACAGGCTTTGATTCAGGAACTTGCCAGCACTGGCACTGCCGGGTTAGACGTGTTAATGGAATTTTTACAGGAGCAACGTGCCAACCCGACTATCCTCAGTGCTGGTTTTGCCTATCAAGCCCTCCATCAAGCCAATATCCCCAAAACCAATGAATTTCTGCAAACCTATTTTCCTACTGGGGTTGTACCCCTACGTTCTGAAGCAGGCATTGATTACACACCCGTGCAACAGCTGCTAGTTAAACAAGACTTTCTCGCAGCTGACCGTCTTACTCTCGAAAAACTCTGTGAGTTAGCAGGAGCTGCTGCTCTACAGAGAAGATGGTTGTATTTTTCGGAAGTAGACAATTTCCCGATTACGGATTTGCAAACTATTGATATCTTGTGGCTTATTCACTCTCAAGGCAAATTTGGATTTTCTGTGCAGCGGGAGCTTTGGTTGTCTTTGGGCAAGAACTGGGAAAAACTTTGGCCAAAAATTGGTTGGAAAACTGGCAATCGCTGGACCCGATATCCCCATGAGTTTATCTGGGATCTCAATGCACCAAAAGGTCATTTGCCTCTTTCCAATCAGCTCAGAGGTGTTCGGGTATTTTCCTCTTTGCTTTCTCATCCAGCTTGGTCTAGTCGGACATCACTCCCATAAGCGGTCAGGAAGGAAAAAAACACAAAAATGCTTCTGATACCGAAAAATTTGGCATTATTTAAGCATTTATTTTCCTGAGAATTTGTTTACTTCACTACTCTATCTGGGAACCTTAAGTGTTGTGGGTAGCACTACAGTCGCCAGTGGACTGTGGTGCTACCAAAGGTAACCATGGGGAATGGGTTGGTTATGGGAAAAGAAAATCAACTTTTTTGTACTCTGGATGGTTTGAATCCTAAAGAACGGGAAAAAAAACGACTGAAAACTCTTCGGGATTTAGGTCTACTCGAAGCAGAAACAGTACCAGTTTTCGACGAGGCAACTCAGACTACTGCCCGATTTTTAGATGTGCCTATCTGCATTTTGGGCTTTATGGTACAAATGCAACAGCACATCAAATCAGCTGTGGGATTATCTAGAATCGGGCTAATGAATCGAGTGGCACAGTCCCGTCAGTTGCCCCGTAGTGAATGCTTTTGTAGCTATGTAGTAGATAGTCATCAAATGTTGGCGATTAATGATACAGTCACCAACCCTGTCTTTGCTAGTAGTGTACTGGTTCACCACTACGGTATCCGTTCTTACTTAGGTGCACCACTGTTAACTGCTGATGGAGAGTGTTTAGGTACCCTAGCAGTTATGGATTTAGTACCTCGCAATTTTACCACCAAAGATTATGAGTTTTTGGCAATTACGGCTCGTTGGAGTCTCAGTGAATTTGAGCGGAATCATTTTTTGAAAAAAGAGCGTGACCGCTTTGTTCACTGGCTACCCAACTCTTCAACAGAGCCTCAGCACTCTCAGGAATTCGAGTCTGATCCGGAAACTTCTAGCCCTAGGAATCTCTCTCTAGATGGGATAGCTGGTTTTAACTCAGTTCACACCATTAAGTACAAATTACTAACTCAGCTGACACAGGAATTGCGCACACCTCTAACATCGATTATGGGAATGGCTAGTGTATTAAGTCGCCAAGTTTATGGGTCTTTGACTGATAAACAAAAAGAATATCTAGAAATTGTTTATTGCAGTGGTCGTCAGCTGGTATTGATGGTTGATGAAATTCTTTGCTTGGGAATTTTTGAGGAAAACAGCGAACAACTAAATTTAACTGCTGTAGATATTGAAATGCTCTGTCAACAAGCAATTAACAATTTAGCACAGATAGCGCAGCAACATCAACAAAAGTTGCATCTATCTGTAGAGCCAGGTAATCGCATCTGGTTTCTGGATAAAGAAAAGGTGCGACAAATGCTATATTACCTTATATTCAGTGTGATTTACTCGGCTGAGGCAGGGGGTGAAGTCCGCATCCATGTCTCTCGAAAAACTGATTTGGAGAGGGCTAATGTCGTGTCTTTGAAAATCGCGGTTTGGGTTTCTCACCCCTGGCTCGGAGATGGTCTACCTCAGATGTACGGACAAATTTCTGAGTTACCGTTACAATCCCCCTCAGCAGCAGCAGCGGTTGCTAATGCTTTAGAAACCCCATTCATTACTGAAGCACTGGGAATCAGTGAACTACCTTCGAGTTCTAACTTCCTCTGTGACAATCAGTTTTTATCCAGTTCTTTTGATCCAGAAACTACTAGTTGGGGTTCTGAATCGGAAAAAAGACCTCAGAATAGTGAATCTCGTGAAAGTTTAGGGCTATTACTAAGCTGCCATTTAGCTAAACGCCATAGAGGAAAAATTTCTGTTCAAGGTTTGCCAGAGTTAGGGTATCGCTACGTGATTACTTTACCTAAATTAGAGTCTCCTGATCAAAACTGTTAAACCACTGTTCCGATTCATTGACTCCTATGTTAAACTAATATAGGCAACGGTACTGTCAAGGTGATATAGCCATCAGACCTAGACCGTATTTATCAAAAAAACTCATAAGTAGAAGACTAACGGCTGATCAGGGTTGCTCAGTTAAGAAATTGTTTAATTTTGCTTAGTCTTTGTGAAGTGGTCGATAGCAAAAGTGCTAAAGACCCCCTGAGAACACCAGCTTTTCGGGAAGCGTCGAAAAGTTTTTTAGTATTTGGTGAATGAATCCTGATCTAAAATCAAAGATTATAGATAGGGTGGGTTCAAATAAAAAATAGACAATGAATTCAGCATGGGCTAAGTTTACTCTCTCAAATTTACAGCTGTATCGGTGGCGAGGCACTAGCTATTTGTATCGCCTGGTGGGACTCCTAGATGCTTGGCGTCAGAGTAGCTTGCTCCTACAGTGGTCTGACCCAATAGGAGCGATGATAGTTGCTATGGTGTTCGGTTTAGCTCCTTTTGTGTCCAATGCTCTAGTAGGCATCTTGTTAATTGCAAGTGCAGGGTTCTGGGTATTGCTAACCCTATCTGATGATACAGGAAAGCCCAAGGTAAGCCCCATTCATCTGTTAGTTTTCTTCTACTGGAGTGTTGCCACTATAGCCACCGCACTCTCTCCTGTGAAAGGTGCTGCCTGTAGTGGTTTGGTGAAATTAACCCTTTATTTGTTGTTTTTTGCCCTGATGGCAAGGGTATTGCGTTCCGGTCGGCTTCGTAGCTGGATTATTACCCTGTTTCTCCATATATCACTCATTGTCAGTATTTACGGCTTGCGGCAGTGGTTTTTTGGGGCTGAAGCATTAGCTACCTGGGTAGACCCCACTTCAGCAGCAGCAAAACTGACGCGGGTCTATAGTTATCTGGGCAACCCGAATTTACTAGCTGGTTATCTGATCCCAGCAGTAGCATTGAGTTTAGCAGCAGTATTTGTCTGGCAGGGTTTGCTCCCCAAAGCCTTAGCACTGACGATGGTGGTCGTGAATTCAGTTTGTCTAGTGCTAACCTTTAGTCGGGGTGGATGGATTGGTTTTGTTGTTTGTATTTTCGTCTTCTTGATCCTGCTGGTGTATTGGTACAGTGTACAGTTGCCCCCTAAATTACGCCCTTGGGCAATGCCAGCGCTATTAAGCAGTTGTGCTGGGGTGATGCTTCTCGCAGTCATGTTTGTTCCAGCTATACGCGATCGCATTGCTAGTATTTTTGTTGGTCGGGAAGATAGTAGTAACAACTTCCGCATGAATGTTTGGTCTGCTGTGGTGGACATGATTCGTGACCGACCCATCATTGGCATTGGTCCAGGGAACAACGCCTTCAACAAAATCTATCCCCTTTTCCAACGCCCGAAATATACCGCCCTCAGTGCCTATTCCATTTTCTTAGAAACTGCCGTAGAAATGGGTTTGATCGGGATGTTATGTTTCTTGTGGTTGCTAATGGTCACTATCAACCAAGGTATGCAACAACTGAGTCGTCTGAGAAATTTAGCTAACCGTCAGGGATTTTGGCTGATGGGAGCCATTGCTACCATGTCAGGAATGCTCGCCCATGGTCTGGTAGATACCGTTTGGTACCGTCCTCAAGTACAGACCCTATGGTGGCTAGTCGTCGCCATTATTGCCAGTTTCTATGTCAATCCCAATTCTGAGTCCTCAAAAGTTTAAAATTTGCAGGTTGCTTTGAAGGTTGCAGGTTACAAGTTACCAAGTTACCAAGGTTGAAGGTTGCTAGTTTTGTGCTAAACAAACAACTTTCAACCCTCCAACCTCCAACCTGCCCTACGGGAACGCCAAAGGCGAACAACCTCCAACCTGCCCTACGGGAACGCCAAAGGCGAACAACCCTCCAACCTACCAATCTACCCTTCACCGAAAGCCAAAGGGCAACAACCTTCAATAACGTTTGATAGCCCGTGCCATATCTCGCTGATCCTGACGCCTCTTGATCGTCTCGCGCTTATCATGGAGCTTTTTCCCTCTGCCTAAACCAATGCTGACTTTAACTAAGCCGCGCTTCAAATAAATCTTTAAGGGGACAAGGGTTAAACCTTGCTGTTCTAATTTACCGGTGAGCTTATTGATTTCCTTACGGTGCAGCAGTAGTTTTCGGCTGCGACGGGGGTCATGATTAAAATATTCGTTGATATTTTGGTACGGAGAGATATGGACATTGAGCAGCCAAGCTTCCCCACCACGAATCAACCCATAGCCATCCCGCAAGTTGACCTTGCCAACTCGGATAGACTTCACCTCCGTTCCCTTTAACTCAATCCCCGCCTCGTAAGTCTCTAAAATTTGGTAGAGAAAACGAGCTTGTCGATTATCACTAATAACTTTATAACTTTCACCTTTATCACTCATAGTCTTGCCACTCCCACAAGCTTGCAGTTATTTAACTGTAGCGCCTGAGGTTAGAACTGGCGACAACGGGAAACTATTAACTTTTATGAAGATATTGAGATTTACGGGCAAAACGGTTACAATAGATACAGAAACAGAAAATCGTTCATCTCTTCATGACTTGAGCATGGGTGATCAAGCTTCATGGAGAGACGGAAGTAAGGATAAATCCTGAAGGAACGCGCCTCTTATCACTACACTGACATTATGAGGCGAAGACTATGAAACTTTCTTATCGCGGTGTTAGCTACCAATACTATCCTTGCACAGTTTCCACCACAGCAGTTGACTTGATTGGCAAGTACCGGGGACTGAATTGCCGATTGGGTAGTGCCCATCCTTTACCAATTGGCCAACACAAAGTAAACCTCAAATATCGTGGCGTTTCTTATTAACTAAATATTAGCTAAGCATTATAGCCAGTGGTGGCGATATGCCTAGGCATGTGCCCTATCAGCAATAACTCTCTTGGTGCGGGTTCCCTACCGCTTTGAATAAGCGCGGGGTTCCACCCCATCTTTAATTTGGCTTCCTGATTGGATTACAACCCAGCTGGATACAGAAGTACTAGATGCACCCTGACTAATTCCCTCAGCCACTAACAGAGTATATCCTCTGTAAGTGGCTGAGGTTTTTTTTGTGTTGATATCAGTTTTTGCAGATTTATGATATAAATATTTATGATAGTTAACATAAAATAACAATAGATTACCTAGAGGCAGGAAAAATTAACTATGGGACTCTTTAATTTGTTAAACTCTCAGACCAAGTACGTTGATGAGGACAGCCAGGACATGGCACAGTCTATAGAAGCTAACCAGTCCCAAGAGTATTTCTTGGACACAGATGAAGCCAAAACAATGGGAAACATTGACTACATGCGCAGCAGCGTTAAGGTCAAGAAATCCTATCCCAAGACCAAAACTGCTATTTTAAGCGGTGAAGTGGTAGAGCAGATCTCTGCTACGGATAAAGCAACCCTTTCCCAAAATGAGACACCTATAGCCACCTCTGAGCCTGCTTACCAGTCTGGAGGGACATTAGAACAAAACGGTCAGGTAAGCTCTAAACCCCGTCGCCCTGACTCAAGCCTGGATCCGTTCCTCAAAATGGCTCAGGATCTAAGAAAGGGTTAATTTACTGCTGTGTAGATTGACTCCAATTCTACAAGGCATGATCAAATCTTAACTGCACCAGTGGCAAATTTGATTTTTAGATAATCCTCTTCCATCTTGGCTCCTGAAGGTTTTAGGGCTGCTAAAGCTTGGGGGAGGACTAAATTGCGGCGATGGTTACCAATGCGAACATTCAATTCATCTCCTGTTTGAGTAAGCTGTATTTTGTCTTTGGGTATACCAGGTAGATAGAGTTCTAGGCTGTACTCATTTTTATGCTGTATTACTCTAATGGTGTTTTCTTGGTAATACACTTGAGTGGGATCTTCTGAACCATAGAGGGTTTCTTTGAGACGCTCCAACGCCTCAATACCGCACATCTCTTGGGAATAGAGGGGAACTTCTTTAATGGGTAAAGGGCGGAAATTGTCGTGAATTTCCTGGCGGTACTGTTGCTGATTTTCTTTCCAGCGTTGGAAAAATGGGTCAGTTACTTGGTCAGGAATGATCCGATTGGCAACAACTAGATCAGTGGCAACGTTGTATAGGCTTAAGTAAGCATGAGCTCGTAAGGACTCCTTAATCACCATTCTCTCAGGATTAGTCACCAGACGCACTGATGTTTGTTGGTTGTCAGTGAGTACCTTCTCTAGGGCTTCAATTTGTTCATAAAACTCATAAGGAGCATCCATGACCTCTTTATCTGGTAAAGAAAAGCCAGCAATGGGTTTGAATAATGGTTCAACCAAAGGTCTCAGAGCAACTGACATAGTTTGTAGTGGCTTATAAAAACGGCGCATATACCAGCCACTTACTTCTGGTAAGCTCAGTAACCGTAGCGCAGTACCAGTGGGAGCTGAATCAATAACCAGAACATCGTACTCGTCTTCATCGTAGTGGCGTTTCATGCGGACGAGACCGAAAATTTCATCCATACCAGGAAGAACGGCTAATTCTTCTGCCTGTACCCCATCTAAGCCCCTAGCTTGCAGCACTTGGGTAATGTAACGCTTAACCGCTCCCCAGTTTCCTTCCAATTCCATCAGAGCGTCAAGTTCTGCTCCCCAAAGGTTGGGACGGACTAATCGGGGTTCGTGACTGAGTTCAATATCGAAACTATCTGCTAGGGAGTGAGCTGGGTCAGTACTCAGAACTAGGGTTTTGTAGCCTAACTCGGCACAACGCAAGCCAGTTGCAGCGGCTACAGAGGTTTTTCCTACTCCTCCTTTACCGGTCATCAAAATTACGCGCATGGTATGCTCCAGCTGTTCTGAGAAAAGTTTACATTTATTTACTTTACATTACTCTACAAAAGCTGCTTAATTACGTCCAGGCGTGAACAGTCCCAATAATCTATATGAGAAACAATTAATCCCTCAGGATTCAGCTTTAACTCGCTCCAGCCAGGAATAGTAATTCGAGGTTTCCAGGGTAATGGCGTAGTCCAGCTCAGAGTCCAGCGGGTTTTAATTGTATCTCCTGACTGGGAAATGTGTTGCAAATCTAGATGGGGCTCAAGGAACCAGCGATTGATAAAGGCAATCATTTGTTTGTAACGCTCAAGCCCGCGAAACTGGTTGAGGGGGTCTTTAAAATAGACGTCTGAGGCGTAGATGCTATAAGTTTGGTCAGCTGGGAACCTTTGATAGTCTTGTTGGATAATTTGGGCTATAGGACTGAGAATCTCTTGTTGGTCAGGGTCTTGAGTGTTATTATACCGATTTGTATTCATACGTTGTATTCATACAGGTATTAATAACCTAATATATTTCGTTATTTAGTTGTTAGTCCTACTGGCTTGTTCAAACAAGGTTTTTTTGGCAATTCCACCTAACCCGACGGAAGCCAGGAGTTTGTTCCAAGCTTCTTCCAAGTTCTCGTCTTTGGGGCTCTGCCTTCGCAACTCTAACAGAGTCGTTAATGTTTCGTACCAAAGCCGATCATTTGCGTAGATCGCAACACGCTGTTGGAGGGTTGCTTGCTTTAGACTTTGCCCTAGGTTTGGATCTTCTTCAACTCGCTTGACCCCACCATCAATATAGATATTGTTTGACGAGTCGCCGGGATCAATCAATCCTACCTGCCAGTCATACTTCTGATTAACTTCTAACGGAGGTAGGTTCACAAAGGGAGGAAGCGTTATACTCCTAAATCCAGGATATACCGTATCGGGTAAGGGATACTTGACTGAGTAAAGCTCCTTTCCATTGGCATCTTTCAGCACAAACTTTAAATCATGCCCTGATGCATATTTTATACAGGGCATATACCAAGAGAAAGTGGGGTATTCAGAAACCGTTGTTCCCATCCCAGAAATCGGAACCAAGGCTACAACAGGAATGTTGCGGTTTGATATATAGTAGCAATCCCCCCTAGTTCCTCCAGGACGTCCGACATCCGAGGGTGTACCATTTTCGCCGTCTGAAGGTGGATTATATTCAGATAATTCCCAGTGGTTCGGTATCTTCTCAATCAGTTCCCTCCCTAGGGAAAAACTCGCCTGAGCTTGTACCTGGGCTGGAAGATTGACTGCCAGAGTAAAAGCCAAAGCAACCATTAAGAGCGTAAATTTTGATGAACGTGTTAACCAAGCCATGATAAAACTATTCCCTGGTAGAGCCAAGTTTCTCTTAAGTAAGCAGGATAAGTAACAAGTATGGCAGAACAACAGCCCTTCGAGGAACCCGTAACCCCTCTAAGAGGATCAGGTTTTCAGACCTTACCTGCATCATTTTAACAATAACTTCAGGTATTTGAGACATCGCCACTATAAGCTTATAATCTTGTCGAAATCTTTATCTGTTCTTCATCTGATTTCCTCATGATTCTGAATTCAGCTTCATTTTTTAAAGAGCGACAAAAATTCGACAAAACTATCCGACCAATTGGAGCATCTTCCTTGCAAGGGATAGCATTTTGGAAAGAAAAAATAATTGCTATCGACTCGATTAAGGGTTATCTCCTACAAATTGATACCTTCACGGATAACACAACAATTTTGAATCCAGAACGGGACTCGGATTTGGTCGGTGTGACTGGTTTAGCCCTGGCAGGAGAAACCCTATGGTTAACACTACAATCTAGTGTATATTTTTGCCAGATAAATGATAATTTAAACCTACAACACTTTGTTGATTTGCCTTACACCGCTAACGGAATCGCTGTTAAAGATTCAACTGTTTATGTTACCTGTAAAAAAGTTGGATATATTATTATTTATAGCAGCAATACAGGTCATGAGATTACCCGGTTGCGTTCTCCCGGAGTTGGCATTGAACATATAACAATCCGCGATGAAGAACTGTGGGTATCGGATGACCAAGAACAGACAGTTTACTGTCTTGATCGAGCAACTGGCGAAATTCAGTTCAGTGTACTCACCCCCTTTGAAAATCCTACTGGCTTAGCGTTTTGTTCTGACCCCCAGACGGGAGACGATACCCTCTATGTTGCTTATGCAACTGAGGAGGCTTACATCCGGGATAACCCTAACGCTGATCCTAATTATGAATTGCAGTATCGCGATCGCACTTTTATTCATCCGTTACACTTTACCTACAATCCGGAAGGTCGCTACGCACTCTCCAATGGCTATTTAATCGAAATGTCCTACGTGGAGGAACTTGATCCCCTCAAGGATATCGAGTTGAATGATTTGGAATGGCGAATTGCCTTGCCATCGGAAACTGACCGACAAAAGGTCTCAAAAGTCGAACCCGTGGGTATACCCTTTACTATAGACGTTCAAGATGGTCAGCAAGTTGCCGTCTTTAAGTTTGACAACCTCAAGCCAGGGGAACGCCATATCTTTGGTTGGAAGGCACTCCTAGAAGTCTGGAGTATCAAGTACCGCCTGACACCACGGGATATGGAGGCGTTGCCTGAGTTAGCGCCAGAATTTCAGAACCGTTATTTGGTGGATGATGACAAGTTAGCCATGGATACAGAAATCATCCGCCGTTCGGCTAAAGAAGCAATTGGTAGCGAAACGAATCTGTTGCGGCAAGTCTACAGTATTCGCAATTATGTCTACGACAAACTTTCCTACCACGTGACCCCTAAAATAGATACTCCTGACATTGTGCTACGACGGGGTGTGGGGTCTTGCGGGGAGTATTTGGGAGTATTGCTAGCTTTGGGACGCCTTAATGGTATTGCCTGCCGCACTGTTGGTCGTTACAAATGCCCTCCCCATCCTGACCAAATCGGTATTCCTTTGGTACCAGATTTTAATCATGTTTGGATGGAATTTTATATCCCAGGAATCGGCTGGCTACCGATGGAATCGAGTGCTGATGATACGGTTGAAGGGGGTCCTTATTCCACTCGGTTTTTGATGGGTCTTGCCTGGTACCATATAGAGATCGGTAAAGGAATTAAGTTTGAAATCCTGAAGAGTCAAGGGGTGCCTGTGAAAAAGGAAGATATTTCCATTGGTGAGTTAGCCATTAATCATGTGCGGTTTAAGATTCTGGCAGAATTGCCCAGTGGTAGTGCTTCAATCGAACAATAACGACTACTACTGGCAAGGGTAGCCAGAAAGAAGTGGCTTGCAGGGGATCTAAGACCAAATCGAGGACGTAACTCCTAGACTTGGGCTACCCCCGTGATGTCAGAAGCCTACACCATACCTGCTGGGATTGGTGTGCCGTAGTTCAGTATAGGTTAGGGGGAAATTTAGTCATGGATGTTATTCCAGCTATAGACTTACTTGAAGAAAAATGTGTGCGGTTAGTCCAGGGAGACTACCAACGTGCGCAAATATTTAACGATAACCCAGTCGAGGTAGCGAAACAATGGGTTGAACAAGGTGCATCAAGGCTGCATGTCGTTGATTTGGATGGTGCAAAACTGGGTAAGCCAGTGAACACTAAAGCAATCGAAGCAATTGTGCAGGCGGTACCTGTGCCAGTGCAAGTCGGTGGTGGATTACGCTCCCGCTCCGGAGTCACTCAACTGTTGACTCTAGGCGTCGATAGAGTCATTATAGGGACGGCAGCGGTGGAAGACCCTTCCCTAGTGGAACAGCTTTGCACTGAATTCCCAGGGAAGATTGTAGTTGGTATTGATGCTCGTCAGGGATGGGTGGCCACTCACGGTTGGTTAGAAACCTCAGAAATTGCAGCTATTGACCTAGCTGAGCAAATGACTCAGCTGGGAGTAACTACGATTATTTACACCGACATTCACCGGGATGGAACTCTGTCTGGACCAAACCTAGACGCTCTAAGAGAACTAGCAAGTCATATCTCCATCCCCGTGATTGCCTCTGGGGGTGTCAGTTCAATCACTGATCTATTGAGTCTACTGACTCTCGAACCTCTAGGGGTTAGGGGTGTAATTGTTGGTCGTGCGCTTTACACCGGAGATATGTCTCTGAAAGAAGCTATTCAAGCAGTCGGTCCTGGAAGGTTACAAGATATCCCTCTAGATATGGGGTTTTCTAGCTTTGCTTGAGGAGTCGTCAATGGAAAAATGGAAAAATGGAAAATTGATCTGATTCGAGCCAAATACCCCATGATCAGTTTTTCATTGTCAGGGGCAATTTATTTTAAGATAATCATTTGTCTAATTGCTTCCTGATTAAACTTTAAAAGTTTAGTAAAGGGGTAAAGGGCAAGGAATTCCAACCATTGACCTTTTCCTTTTTATATTTATAACTTAAATTCAAGACCATACTACTAAACTAAATTGCCTTCTTGAAGTGTTATTTAGCTAGGCAGGAGGACAAGCTAATGGGGAGATAGGTAGATAGTGCTACCGCAAGCATATGCGCTACTTGAGGTGCTACTTGAGGTGCTATCAGTGGTCAGCCGTCAGCTAATCAACGGGAGGTAGTCAACAAGGTTACGGGCTGGTACCGCTGGTTGAAAATTCCTGCTCGTTTTGCTGATCTGATCCCGTGCAGTGAAAGCGGCTGCTAGTTGATAGTTTATAGCTGATAGCTGACAGCGGTAGGCTGAATCCTTACGATAGTGCTACCTATGAATTTAACTTGGTACCAGCAAACACGATTCCCCTAACTTAACCATTCCTTCATTTTATCCGGATATTTGATAAGTTTTGCGTAAAATTTTCCAGTTCTAGTGTCAAATACTAGTTTGTTAACACAAACTAACTACAGAGCTGATGGTTAGTGGCAAATACTGAAGGATATGATAGGGGAGCGATTAGCCATAGGTTCAGTTACTCTTGAACATAACTTAAACCAATAAATAAAAAGGCACATATAGAGATGGGCAATAAATCAGAGCTTTTCCCACAGGGGAATGGTAAATATTTCCACTCACAGCCCGTCATCTACCACACTAGAAACTCAAAATACTATCAGGATGGGCGTAAGCTAGAGGAGATTTGGACGATCATACGGCGTCGCTTTTTAGCGGCTGCTGGTGTAGCAATTACGATCACAGCTAGTATTTTTGTATGGACTTCTAATCAGAAACCTCTGTACGAAGGCAAGTTCCGACTGCGTCTGGAGCCTCTGACAGCACAGGATGATGAAAATCAATCGACACCAGGTTTTGAGAGCTTGGCTTATCAAACCCAAATGCTGGTACTGCGTAGTCATAAACTGATCACTCCCGTGATTGAGGAAATAAACAAGCGCTATGGAAAAACTAGCTACAAGTCTTTAGTCAAGAATAATCACCTGAGGATCAAACACATTGAAGGAACTAGTGTCTTAGAAGTCCGCTACCGTGATAGCGATCCTCAAAAAGTTCACTTTGTTTTAAACCAGCTTGCCGATAATTATATCAAGTACTCCCGCCAACAAGAAGCAAGTTACCATCACAAGGACCTTGAGCTAGCAAATAGAGAGTTGCCTCAAGTTCGCCAAGAGGTAGACAGACTGCAGGAAGAACTGCTGAAGTTGGAGCTAGGGTACAAGTTAATTGACTATGATAATCAAAAACAGCAGCTTTCAACTCAGATTAGCCAGATTAAGCAACAGCAATTAGATACTCACATCCAGCTTAAGGAAGCTCAGTCCTTTTACCAGATCATTTCTCAAAAGCTAGGACTGTCATCAAATCAGGTCAAGGACTCTCGTGCTTCGGAGTTAGCTTTGGCTCAAGTGACTTTGGCCGAAAACCCCTACTACCAAAAGATGCTCAACCACCTAGAACAGGTTGAGGCTGAGATTGCTATCGAGTCAAGCCGCTATACTCCAGACAGTCCCACCATCAAGACCCTCAAGCAGCAACAGTATAATTTCTTATCCCTGGTACGCTCTGAAGCTGAACAGGTACTAGGTATTAAACTTACAGATACAGATGTTCCTAAGATATCACCCAATTCAATTCACCAGCAGCTAACTCAAAAACTGGTAGATCAGAGCATCCAAATATCAGTTTTGCAAGCACGACAACAAGCTCTTGCTGAGGAAGAAGAAAGTCTTGAGCAAGACATGAAACAGATGTTGGCGATAGATCCAAAGTACACCAGTTTACGGCATAAACTTAAAGAGACAACCCAACGATTAGATACTCTGTTGGAGCTTAAGGAAAGCTTCCAGCCTTATTCTTGGGAACTTATTCTCAAACCCAAACAGCCTCAATATCCGATTCCGCAACATCAGGAACTTCAAATTATTTTGGGAGCGATCGCAGGTATATTACTGGGTGCAGGAACAGGGTGGTTGATGGAGCGCTTAGACCATGTGTTCCACTCTCCCGACGAACTTAAACATCGCACCCAATTGCCTCTTCTTGGTGTTATTCCTTACCATCCAGCACTTAAGCCAACCAAGTCATCAACAAGCCGCAAAGGTATACCTTTTGTTCCAAACTTCCCTAAGAATCAGAAAAATAACTCAACGCCAAAACTGCAGCAAGCTTCTCCCTTTTTAGAGGCGTTTCGGTTCCTCCATCGCAATATCGGCTTACTGGGCTGGGATCAGCCAATCCAATCTATTGTGATTAGCTCAGCTAGACCAGCAGACGGTAAATCTACCGTTGCTGTCCACCTAGCTATAGTGGCTGCTGCTATGGGTCGGCGGGTGCTACTGGTGGATACAGATCTGCGCCGTCCCCGGGTACATAAAATTTTTGGTTTGAACAATCAACTTGGTTTGAGTGACGTCCTTAGTAAGGGGATCAAAGCTAACCGAGCCATCCAGCAAGTGCCTATGTGGGATCATCTTCATGTGCTAACTGCTGGTTCCCCAGCACATGATCCGATTCGGTTACTATCTGCGCCAAAGATGGGAACTTTGATGGAGCATTTTAATGCTGTTTTTGATTTAGTTATTTATGATACACCTCCCGTGATCGGACTTGCCGATAGCCGCCTTCTAGCAGCTAACACGGATGGTATGGTCTTCGTAGGCAGATTAAACAAGACTGACCGCTCAGTTCTAATGCAAGCGTTGGATGAACTCAAAACCTCTAGGACTAATCTTTTAGGTATTGTTGCTAATGATGTTGAGAACTACGCAACTAGCTCCTATTATCACCATCAGGACTACTATACAACCGATTCAGCAACCATGAAGGTGAAAAAGCTTCTAGATCAGAACATGAGATGATATGAAGTCCAGTTAATAACTTTTAATATGGTTGCTTTTTGTTAATGGTTAATGGTTAATTGAACATTAACCACTAACCATTAACCATTATAGTTAGTGCTCAGTAGCTGGGAATGAAAATACGTATGTTAACAGGACTAGCATCACCCTTGATAGCATTAAGGTTAGTGTTAAAACGACTAGGGAAACCTGGACAGTTAAGCGTAACCGTTTACCCTTACGATAAAAACGTTTATCCGGTAAAGGGTGAGCAGTTTTAGAAAAGAGTGTTAATGGTTGATGAGGCTGATAATGATTCCAGAATACATGGGCACCTAAATGCTGATTGACACAGGGTTTCATAGTTCAAAATTAGAGGTAGTGTTTTGATCGCCAAGCAGCGTTTACGCCCTGTGGTGTAAACGTTAGTAGTAAAACTGAGATACTTCCTGTCTCAGTCTTGATAGTGATATCCAACCCTGTCCAAATTGCTTTGGAGTGGCTTGTGGTATTCAACCAGGGCTTAGGTATTTGTTTTAGTTTGTTTTAGAGTAAGGGGAGAGACAGAGCAAGGATATAGGGGGATGATTTTGTTTGGTTATTTTGTCTTTCTTCCAAGTCCACCTTGTCTTCCTTTTCCTGTATTAGATACAGAGCAATGGTTTAGCCCTGGGATAGGTAGGGTTTGATGGCTGAATTTGGTAATGCCTGCTACAATGGAAGAATGGACTTTAACAACAATTTAGGGCATCTAATTAAAATCTTGAACCCAGTCGTTTCAGATAAGTTGAGGGGTTTGACCCCCTAATTGATTGAGTTTTGTTTTTTGGGTTCGATTGATTGGGTCAAGAAGGGGATGCGATCGCTTCTTAAAGTGATGATGAAAACCAATAGTTAGTGTCATACCGAGTAGCGTTCAGGGCTGGGATCACCTAAATTGCTAAGGTTTCCCAAATTACCCATTTAGTAGGTAGGCATGATTCAACCGACTAATGGAACCGACTGATGTCAAGTTTTGTAAAACATCTAGAAATTCAATCTATTCCCTTGAGCCAGCATGTTTAGATAGATTTGTTTATATATAGTTACATAGCTGCCAGCTTGATTTGGGCTTACCTATTTACCTCTTACCGGTAATCGCAATACATTCGGTATCCAAAACGACAATCTTATCTGTCTCGAAAACAGAACAGGAATCGATAACGTTAACAATTGCCGGAACAATGGCTTGTTTGAGTCGAGCTTGAGCTTCTGCTGCTACTGGTTGATACTGCATAATCCAGCGATTTTTAGTTATATATTGTGGATTAAATGCTGTTTTATCTAACAACCAAAAATCAATGTTGTACTGCCTAATAAAGTGTTTGGCTTCAGCTAAGTTTGGACTGTACTGGGCTTGAATTAAATCAATCGCTCTGTTGCGAAATTGGTTGTAATAGTTAGTATGATAGGGAATACCGTATTCTCTACTGACTAAGACTGACCGTCCAGAAAACGTTGGCAAGAAATCGGCTTCCTTTGATAGTGAGGCAATCAAGATATCCTTTGGTTGTTTAGCAAAGAATTCATAGAGGCCATGTTTCCTCCCAACCTCATAGTTAGTTTTGGGGAAATTATGGAAACCAAGAGGAGACAAGATTAGAGCTATTCCTACCAGTGTAACGATCGCTCGTCCCAACACTGGTTTCCCTGGAATTCGAGGAAAGGCTAGCCTCTGGCAAGCTTGAATAATAGCATCGAGTAATAGAGTTATAGCGATCGCAGCAGCTAAGACTAGCACAATTCGCAGACTATGCTTACTGTAACGGCTGGGTAGATGCAGTCGGAACAGGACAGCATGAGCCATAATGAACATGCCAAGGGATACCAGGGCCAGTTGAGTCAGGAGTACCGTTTCCCCTTTGACTTTCTTCACTAACGGTAGCCATGAGGGAAATCTTAGCAGGATAGGCAATAGTAAACCAGCACAGACAGCTATAGGTAAACGCTGTCTTCGGGGAAATAGACCACTGCGAGCATCTTCCAACCAGAAATCCCATGGGTTGTGATCGAAAAAGGCGACTCGCCCTCCTGGTTGGAATTCTGGCATGGTTTTGGCTTGCTGTGCGCTGATAATTGGACCATAGTCAGAAGTGGTCAAAGCATAGGGCAACAGGACGATGAATGCCACACCTAACCCAGCTGCACAAAACCAATAGTCATTCTTCTGGGAGGATAGTCTGATTTTACCCTCTCGCCAACGCAACAGTTTCAGCACCAGAACCCCACAACACAGGAAAACGCACTGAGGATAAAATAAACCCTGGAGGGTGATCACTACGAGACAGGGGATCAATGAGCGCCGTGATAGGTAGTACAAAAATGCTAACAGCAGGGGATAAATAAAAGCCCTAGGGGTTGCTGATACTAAATCATCGAGCATCCATAGGGTTTGATTTAGAAGCAAAGACGCAATAAATCCTGCAGCTGGGATGGGCAGCATTTGTAGACAAAGCCCGAAACAGTAACTAGTGGTAATCAACCCTAGCACCATGGGTAGTAGTTTATTCAATAAGAGGGGATGAATCCCGACAAATCCGATCAGCCGATAGAGGGTAGTATAGCCAGCGGGTGCTACAGATTGGAAGTAATTGGCAATCAGATCATCGGGAAATAAGCTGGGATCAAAAAACCGTTGCATCCAAAATACATGCTGTCTGGCATCATCTTGTACAATGTATTGATTACTAAAGGCTTCTTCAAGGGCGATCAGGCTGTAAAGCATAGCAAATGCTAGGCTCAAGCTAAACCAAAATATTACTTGGTTTTTAGGGGGATTCGAGGCTGGGGGATTCATACTTTTTTGTGTTTGGGTAGAGACACTTAAAATGGGATAATGGGGTGACGGTTATCGGTAAGTTTCTAGATTAAGTATTATTGTTAACAGTGAAATATTATCGTTAACATTAACATTAATCATGAAACGGTCAATAAAAAGCGATCAATTACAATATCAAAATTAAACGAACACTAATAAATTTCCTTTGTACTTTTCGGTGTACTTTTTTGTGTGATGGAAACCAAACGATTACAGCTAGGGAAATTCCCTCAACCTCCCTTGCGACTATTATGCATTAGCCTACTGCTCTTAGGAATAGTCTTTCGCTTAGCCAATCTCGACAGCAAAGTCTATTGGGGGGATGAAACTTTCAGCTCCTCTAGAATTGCTGGCTATTCAGCGGAAGAAATTATCGGGGATATCTACACTGGTGAAGTCATTAGCGCTACAGAATTACAAAAATACCAGACCCCTAATTCTGACCGTAGCCTCGCCAATACCTTACGAATTATAGGGGAAGAAGCGCCACAACACCCGCCAGTTTACTATATATTAGCCCGATTCTGGGAACAATGGCTTGGTAGTTCCCTAGCACTCAAGCGCACTTTACCTGCTCTAATTAGCTTGCTGGGATTACCCTGCCTGTACTGGTTGTGCTTAGAACTATTTGGAGCATCATTGACCCCATGGCTTGCCGTGTCGCTATTCGCTGTTTCACCGATCCATATTTTGTATGCCCAGGAAGTTCGGGAATATAGTCTGTGGACTGTGAGTATCTTGCTATCGAGTGCTTCCCTGTTACGAGCGATGCGAGTCAACAGTAGGGTGAGTTGGTGCATTTATGCACTTTCTGTAGCGCTATCCTTCTACTCTCATTTATTTTCAGCACCCATTATCCTAGGTCACGGCATTTATGTCCTGATCATCGCAGGTTGGCAAGGGCGTCAACGGGTAATTGCTTACATCTCAGCGGTCACAGCAGCACTGTTGATATTTTCACCTTGGTTAGCTGTTTTCTTGGAAAATGAACCCAGAGCTAGCAAGCAATGGGGATGGGTTATTAAAGAATTACCCCCCCTGGATCTGGGTCGATATTGGCTGAAGAATCTACTCTACGGCTTTTTTGATGTACCCCTAGGCAAGGAGTACCCGTTTGACCTAACCTTTAGCTACACCCAGCCTAGAACTTACCTAGTGCTACCAATTGTGGGGCTAGTGGTTTATGGGCTATATTTTCTCTGTCGCTATACTCCAAAACAAGTTTGGCTATTTGTTTTGCTCCTGATGGGATTTACTAGTCTACCCTTAGTGCTACCAGATATAATTTCAGGAGGCATGCGCTCAACGATTGCTCGATATCAACTCCCAACTTACATCGGGATTCAACTGACTATTTCCTATTTACTCTCCACCAAACTAAGTAAGTTTTCGATTAGTATTTGGCAAAAACGTTTATGGCGATTGACTACAGTTATCTTAGTCTCTTGTGGTGTGATATCTGGTGTGCTTATTGTTCAAGCTGAAACTTGGTGGACGAAGTACAGCGACTACTATAATGCAGACGTTGCTAATATTATTAATCAGTCTCCTGCTCCCCTTGTACTCAGCGATAGTACTCACAATCGAATTCTATCCCTAAGCCATAAGCTTGACTCGAAGGTTCAATTACAACTGATCAAAAAAATCAAAAATGTTTCAGAAATACCTGAAGAACGCTTACCCAAACTATCAGGTAAATTTAGTGATGTTTTTGTCTTGGAAAATATTCCATCACCCTCATTGCTACGCCCCAGTATGGAAAAACATAATAACTATAAATTTAACCTGATATACGAAGGAAATATTGGCTTTAAAAAACGGAAAACTCTGTTGTGGAAAAAAATTGATTAGATTTGATTAGTCATTAGTCATGAGTGATTGGTCATTGGTCAAGTTTCTTTTGCCTTTTCACTTTTGGTTTCACCGCACTAGCTTCCAGAGATGCTTGCGTTTATGAGCTGCTTTAACGTCATAGGGTGACTCCTCTTCAAATTTTTGTCGCAGTTTTGGAGAAGGTCTATATAAGAAGACGTCACTGAAACTGGAAAAAACTTTAGGAGAATCCTTAGTTTTGATTAACTGTAAGGTCACCTTTGGCTCAAGTAAATAACTCAGAGACACTAATCGCATGATATCACTACTAATCACCAAGGGACGATTGGATTGATTAATAATATGAGCTTCCTCAGGCGTGTAATAGTTACTGTATTTATGCCACCAAGTTTCTGCTTGAGAACTAATGGCACAAGACAGCACACTTCCTGAAATAACTGTAATAGCGACTAATCGCCATAGTTGTTGTCGTTTTATTGTCTGACCATTAAGGGGATTAATTTTTTTAGCAAGGAGGTAAGCAACAGCAAGTTGTATACCCAAGTAACAAGGAATGAAATAGCGAGCCATGCTGGAACGCTGTCCTCCTAAAATTAAATCCTGAGCAATGGGAAACATGCCAACAACTGCGATCATGGTCAAGATAAATAACCAAACCCGCTGCTGACTATGACGACACATAAAATAAATAGAATAGCCTACGATAATTAAAATAAGGATATCGAAATAAATCAGTAAATGGTCGTAGTTAAACTTTAGATCTCGACCTGACCGCACATCAAATAAGGGATTGTTATAGCCAATCTGGATATCGAAAAACACAGAACTCAGATTGATAAGCCAGCGGGTGATCAGTTTACCGAGTGGAGTCTCTTTATCCGCCCAATCCCCCAATTCAATACCGTTTTCAATTACCAATCTGAGCCAAGGTAAAAAGGCAATAATGCCGAAAAGCGAAGCTAATCCATACCTAACGACTTGTTTACTAAAACGAAATTTTTCTATACAAATAACATAGATACCATGTCCAATAAAAACTAATCCAGAAAGCAAATAGCTGTAGAGATTTAGAGAAACTGTTATGGCATAGATTACCCAACTGATCAGTGTGCTAAGACGCATCGCCCTCAGCAAGGCTATGCTGGAAAGCAATGTGGTCAATGTCCACAAGCTATATTGTCGAGCTTCCTGGGCATACAACACATGGAATGGAGAGACACACAGCAATGCGATCGCAATCCATCCTGTTAGGGGAGACTCGAACAACTCCAAACAAAGCCAATAAATGCACGGCAAATTCAAAAGACTAATCAAGGCTGGTAAACTTCTCATCACCGTAACGGAATAACCGAACAATTTTGCCCAAAAGTGAGCCATCACAAAATATAACGGTGAATGTTGTGGTTCATGTAACGCTAACCCTTGGATCGTGTCACCTACATCTTTGTTATCATTAGGACGCTGATACTGCTGTAATTCTTTAACATTAATTTGACGACCATCAATTTCTTGGATAATTTCTGCTTTGGTATAGCCAGAAATTCGCAAGGATGTATATGCTTCATCAATCCAATACACTTTTTTGTCAATATTGACTAATCGAAAAACTATTCCCAGGAGTAAGATAATAAGAATTAAATACTTAGACAATTGAGCAGATGTAGGTCGATTAAATTTTATATGATTTCCCATGAATTATCGGGGTAGGGGTTATTAATTGGTGGCCTTTGAGCAGAGGTTAAGGATTGGATAAGCGTTGGGAAAATTAAGTTAGCCGTTTCAGGCAACACCAAATAGTAAAGCTTACCCCTCAGGAGCACTATGGCAAGACTAAATTGATGGCCAGCACTTTCAAACCTTAGCCGAATCGTGATTTAAGACTGAAACTCGGAATTTAGGGAAGGGACCAGTGAAGGCAATACCAAAGGCGGGATATGACGACTGGTAGTTCTGCCTTAGTTAGAAAGATTATGAGCCGACGACACCGGATTAGCCATCGTATTGATTAGTCCCTTACATATCTTTACATAAATTCGTTCCGTTCAATCAACTCTACCAACTTACCTGTATTATGGAAGATAAAATCCATTGCCTTTATATATATGTGGTGATTTGTTTAATACTGGCTGTGGTGATTATTGGGATTCCGCTGCTAATTATATTAGGTATTGTCAGTCTAATTATGCCCATAATTGCCTTATTGACACTCCCCGTCCTAGAAGAACGGGGATTCTTTGATCAACGAGGTCACTTGCTTCTTCAGACCGGAATCAGAAGAAGTAGAGGTGTCCTCTCCTAAAGCGTTGGGATCGATGATCCAGGTTCCGGTGTGCCCCACCGTACCCAAGGCTCTTTTTAGGATATTGATAGCTGCATTATGATCGCGTTCGCGTAGCGTCGCCTTCGGCGAATCTAAAACACATCCACACTTACAGGTGTGAGTCCTCGTTGATAGCGATTTCTTGACAACTTCACAACAGCTGGAACAATTTTGACTAGTATAAGCGGGATTAACTGCTATCGTTTGTCTACCAAACTTTTGTCCAAAATATTCCAGCCATTTCCTGAACTGATACCAACCTGCATCATTAATAGATTTAGCAAGACAATGATTTTTAACTAAATTTATTACTCTTAAATCTTCGTAAGCAACCACATCGTTAGAGTGGATTACGCAGCGCGCCAGTCTCTTGGCGTGCTCTTCACGCTGCCTACTTATTTTAAGATGTGTCCGGCCTAATTTATTAACGGCTTTCTTACGGTTGGATGAGCCTTTCTTTTTGCGAGAAACCCGACGCTGGTAAAACTTCAGTCTTTTTTCGCCTTTACGATAAAACCTAGGATTTGGCTCTACGCCTCCCTTGGAATCGGTATAAAATTCCTTAAGTCCTACGTCTAGCCCAATATTAGTATGAGAAGGTTCTAAAGATTCCTTTTCATCAACTTTTATACAGAACTGAACATAGTAACCATCCGCGCGGCGCACTAATCTAACTCGCTTAATTAGCTTCTGATCATAACGCCATAATTCCCAAGTTCCTTTAAGTCTTAGTTTTCCAATACCTTTTTTGTCTAAGAAATCTATTGACTTAGTATCAGAAGACAACTTCCAGCCCGATGTTTTGTATTCAACCGATCTGGAAAATTTCTTGAATTTGGGATATCCCTTTTTGCCAGGAACTTTCTTTTTGCATTTATCGTAAAATCTAGCAATTGAGCTATAGGCTCTTTCAACCGAAGCTTGACATGCATGAGAGTTCAAATCCTTTACAAAAGGATATTCAGCTCTAAGCCACGTATTATGACGATACAGTTCTTTTTGTCCTATACCCTTATTGTCCATCCAATAACGGATGCACTTGTTGCGGACAAATTGACCAGTGCGGATCGCCTCATCAATCGCGGCATATTGAGTTTTATTCCCTTTGACCTTGAACTCTAAGACGATCATTTTGACGTGAAAAAACTCTACGTAATATTGTAGCACAAAAAAAAGCCGTCGAACGAAGGACGGGGCTTGAAACCCAAATTTTTTAGTCAAGGTGCTGGAAAATCCTAATCAGCCCTATCGCTACCCGTATATTTTTCGGGTGCTTTGACATGCCATGGCATAATTGATACAACGTTTGGGAGATGACAGTATTGATAAGTTAGGGTAATTTATCGTCAAAGATTTTACTGACTATCTCGAATCATGAAGCGATCGCTTGTCCGTATTTCCCTATTCATATCATTACTAGGGTTTACTCCATCTCCTGGTATAGCAGCTCCCCCTAGAACTCCAGACCAAACCGAAGCCTGTGAAATCTTAGTGATTGGAGGTGGATTGGCTGGTGCTGCGGCTGCCTATGAAGGCTTATTGGCCGGGCAAACGGTGTGCTTGACTGAGATTACCGACTGGGTAGGGGGACAAATTTCTGCCCAAGGAACCTCTGCTCTGGATGAACGACCCACTCAGCGATCGCGTTTATTCTATCCTAAGGGCTATCTAGAATTACGCGATCGCATTAAACGCTACTACCGTCAACTCAATCCTGGGGACTGCTGGGTAAGCGAATCCTGTTTTCTACCCCGTGATGCTCACCAAATCCTGTTTAATATTTTACGAAAGGCGGCCAAACGGGGAAAAGGGACATTAAAATGGTTTCCCTCTACTGTAGTTAAGGAACTAGAGATTAGCCCAGATGGCAAAACCATTGACAGTGTGATTGCTATTCAGCACAAAAGTACTGCTGATGCTCCTGCCCTGAACACCTTTCCCCTATCTCAAACTATTGAAGATTGGTATAGCTACGAGAATTCCTCCCGCTTTGAGAAAAGCATTTTGCGCATTGTTCCCCAACAGACCCAAGACAATAGTTCTAATTGGTATATTATCGACGCAACAGAAACTGGTGAAATTATTGCCCTAGCTGACGTTCCCTACCGTTTGGGGATTGACTCCCGCTCCTACCTAAACCCTTCCGCATCTAGTGCTACTGACGACCCCTATTGCACCCAAGGCTTTACCTACACCTTTGCCATGGAGCAAACCAAGGAGCCTCAAACCCAAGAAATGCCCTCCTTTTACCCGCAATACCAACCCTACTACAGCTATGAATTACAGCGCCTAGCGGACTTTGAAGGAGTATTCACCTATCGGCGAATTTGGAGTTCTAAGCGGGGTAAACGGATCCGATGGGGGGTTACTGCTCCCACTCCAGGGGACATTTCCATGCAAAACTGGACATGGGGTAATGATTATCGTCCTGGCACTTCAGAAGATAATCTAGTTTACACCCGTCGCCAATTACGAACTACTGGTCAACTGGCTCCCGGTGGCTGGATGGGAGGCTTGCGTACGGAAAGTCTACGGAAAGGAGAAGAAAACGCTCTCGGTTATTACTATTGGCTAGTCGCAGGAACTACCGACTCCCAGCTTGGGGATGGGGTAAAAGAGCCTCATCCCAATCACCGCTATCTAACGGGGTTAGATTCTCCGATGGGGACAATGCATGGGTTGTCTAAATATCCCTATATACGGGAAGGGAGGCGGATTATTGGACGCCCTTCCTTTGGCTATCCTCAAGGCTTTACTATATCAGAAGTGGATATTTCCCGCCGTGACTACCAGGATGAGTATTATCGGCAGACCCTCTCACCAGACGAATATCGCCGCTTATGGGCAGTACTGGCTGGATTAGAAGCCCCCTCTGTGATTCAAGGTAAAATCCAGCCAGATCAAGTCAGTCAACGCAGTCGCTCTACTATCTATCCTGATTCTGTGGGTATTGGTCACTATGCCATTGACTTTCATCCCTGTATGACCCTAAGTCCAGCAGAAACCCCAGGAAACACCGAGCGTCAAGGGGAACGGCGGGGAGCAGGTCAAGCCTATCCGTTCCAAATTCCCCTGCGAGCAATAATTCCCCAGAAAATTGACAACCTATTAGTAGGAGGTAAAAGTATTGCTACCAGTCACATTGCCGCTGCTGCTTATCGGGTGCATTCCTTTGAATGGTCATCCGGTGCTGCTGCTGGTACAACCGCTGCTTTTTCCTTAGAAACTGGGATAGCACCTTACCAGCTTCTAGAAGAACCCCTCCTGCAACAAACCCAACTCCAAGCTCTACGCCAGCAGTTGGAAAAAAACGGTAATCCCACCGCTTTCCCAGACACTTCCATCTTTAATCAGAATTGGGAGGATTGGCGGTGAACTGAGACAGTTAACTAATAGTAACTATCGATAGTAATTATCTTTAGTAGGCTACATTTTTTGATAATGGCTCTTCCATAGATATAGCAACCGCCAGGGCGGTTGCTATATTATCTGTTTCTCAATAGTAATAAGTCATGGTTGTGCCATGACTTATTATTAATAATTAGCGACAATAATGCTAAAGATAGTTAGTTAGTAATTGGTCATTAGTAATTAGACTACTATTCCCTATTCCCTATTCCCTATTCCCAGAAGGTATTTGTAGCCAACATTCAATTACCTTCTGGTTTAGATATTGATACTAATCAGTATTTTTAACTATCATAGCATGCTGATTAATATCAGCTGTGGTAGTCATAAAATTAGCAAATTAGTTGGTAATTAAAGTTCGCTGACAATTAACGCATATCCAGCACATGCTAACAATTATAAGCGCGATGGTAGTTTTGATAGCGGGTTGATTAAGCTGACTTAATATTATTTCCCGACCAACTTTACCATTCCAATCCCACCAAAATACAGACCAAGTACAGCACCCCCCAGTAAACTTTGAGTGAGAGGATCTGTCGAAGGAGTCAGCACCGCTCCCAAGATAGCTGCTCCTAGGACAACTGTGCGCCAACCAGAAAGCATTTGCTTGGAAGAAACAATTCCCAAAAACCCCAGTAACATTTGAATAACTGGGATTTGAAATGCCAAGCCAGTACTAAACATCAACAATAATACAAATTCAAAATACTTATCAATTGACCACAACTGCTCTACTACATCTGCTCCGTAACTGATAAAGAAATTCAGAGCGGCAGGAATTAGAGCAATGTAGGCAAATACCAAGCCTAGGAAAAACAGAACTGTTGATCCTAAAACCACAGGTCCGATGAAGCGTCGCTCCCGACGAGTTAACCCTGGTAAAACAAATAGAAGGATTTGGTAAAGAATAAAAGGACTAGCAACCAATAAGCCACTATAGCCAGCCACTTTCAAGGACACAAAAAAGTATTCCCCTGGAGCCAGTTGCAGAAACTTGACCCCCCTAGCTGGAATTTCCAGCAACTGAACAATCGGCTTAACTGCCACAAAGCAGCCAGCCATGGACAAGAATACAGCAATCAGCGAGTAAAAAATCCGCTTTCGCAACTCCTCTAAATGGTCGAACAGAGACATCTCGACATCATTAGGTACCTCGTCGAGATAGGTCTCAGGGTCTTTGAGAGTATCCAAACTTTCCTGGGGAGCAGTATCTAACTCAGAAGGCGTCATGGATTTTGATTGGCTTAGGGAACGTTCTCTATTGTATCTTCTTGTATCTTCCCAGGATTGTGTGGGGAGATTTCAAACAGGACGATAGACGCGATAGTTAATCTTGGGAAAGATATTGTCAATTTTCTCGACTTTCTCCAGCCAGCCTGCATCAATCTTGCCCAGCTTGATATCATCGTAAAGCTTATTAAAGCGCATCAAATGCGATCGCGTTCGTCTAACTGCATAAGGTACCATTGTCTCGGTGCGCATAATAAATGCCCAGTCTGACGATTGCGCTAGTAGTAACTCTCGCGCTGCTTGATTTAATGCCTTCCACTCCAACTCATCTGTAGCTTCCAACCTTGACAGCTCAATCATCCGTTCTGTAGCTTTGTGCAGATGAGGGTAAATCCAGGTATTGGTTTCATTCAGCCAGTATTCATGAAAGCCCTGATACCCCCAGCTAGATTGAGAAGGTTTACAGACTTGTTGGATCGGATTATTCCGCAAATAATCTGCCAAATGAGTCATTTCATAGGTGTTCTGGTCATACCAGGACTTACGGAGCAAGACATCCAGAAACCAAGGTCCCTCGTACCACCAGTGACCAAATAACTCTGCGTCATAGGGAGATACCACAATCGGAGAACGCTGTATCATTGCTGCTAGATGTTTAACCTGCTGCTGGCGATTAAACATGAAATTTCCAGCATGTTCCGCAGCTTTGTCTTTTGCCCAATACGGATCATACAGTTGCTTTTCCCCTAATCCTATACCACGGTCTGTAATTTTGTGATATTTTATACCCGTATTCTTCCGCTGTCCATGGGGCATAATATATGCTTTAATGTAATCATAATCTGCTTCCCAGCCTAAATCCTTGTAGAATTCCCGATATACTGGATCTCCTGGATACCCGACTTCCGAAGACCACACCTGCTGGGATGACTCATGGTCACGACCAAAGGCAGCAACTCCTGTCTCAGTATAAATGGGGGCATAGGTACCAAACCGTGGTCGGGGACGAGCGTACAGAATACCATGACTATCCATCAGAAAATAGCGCAAACCAGCATCTGCTAGCATCTCCTCAATCCCTTCGTAGTAAGCGCATTCCGGTAACCAGATGCCCTTGGGCGGACAGCCAAAGTTTTGCTCATAATGTTCACAAGCCACCCGAATTTGAGCCCAAACTGCTTGGGGATACATTTTCATCAAAGGAAAATAGCCATGGGTAGCACCGCAGGTGATAATTTCCAGGTTATTACTGTCTAAAAATTGTTTAAATGCCTTGACTAAATCCCTTTCATAGTGTATCCAGGTTTGGCGAATAGCGCTGAACTCTTGAACATAATGTTGGGCTAGGTAACGGATATGACCATTATGCTGATTATGCTCAACCTCCTTCTTGGCTAGTTCTTGGAGCAGTGACAGATGGCGCTCATAACGTTCTTGTAGTAGTGGATCCCGTAGCATCGACACCAAAGGTGGTGTCATACTAATGGTTATTTTGAAGTCAATCCCATCCCGCTTTAATCCCTCAAAAACATGTAGTAGGGGAATATAGGTTTCAGTAATGGCTTCAAATAGCCACTCTTCTTCTAGAACATAATCACTTTCTGGATGCCTAACAAACGGTAAATGGGCGTGAAGGACAAGAGCAAGGTAGCCAATAGCCATGATCAAGTAGCAGCCGTGGGTAGATTATTAAAGGAGAATTGACGCAATCCGCGATAATGTTACATTATTTTAAGATTTTAGTCTCAAATAGACTGGGAAAGTGCCAGAAAAGGGCTGGTTAGTAACGAGACTATAAAATAATAAAATAGACATTAAATTGTAAGGAAGCACACATCACCAACAAAAAATAACAAATCTTAGTCTTATTCCAGCCTTATTGGTTAAGAGTGCTAACACCAAATTGCATGCAGGCAGCTACAGAAACATACACTAACTCCCCAACCTTTCTACAACTGCTGCTGTTTGTCGATGAACGTCCCGGTTCCCGTAAACAGCTCCAGTCTATCCACCATTATCTGGAAACTCTCAAGACAGAGTATCCCTTTGAACTAAAGGTTGTGGATGTTGGGGAACAACCCTATCTAGCTGAACACTTTAAGCTAGTAGCAACCCCAGCACTGATTAAGATTAATCCGAAACCCAAACAAACCCTTGCAGGTAGTAATCTAGTTGCCCAGCTGAAGAACTGGTGGCCCCGCTGGCAACGCTCTCTAGAAGAAAACCAAACCCAACTTACCCAAGGATTCCCTTTACAACCAACTGTTAGCTCATCTAACTCCTCGGCTGAGACATCACCAGAGACAGCTGGTTCCCTGGCTTGTGCCTTGGAACTGATTCGACTGTCCGACGAAGTATTTCGCCTCAAGAAAGATAGAGAAGAATTGCTTGAGCAGCTGCAATTTAAAGACCAAGTCATATCCATGTTAGCTCACGACTTGCGCAGTCCTTTGACAGCAGCATCCATTGCCTTGGAAACCCTACAGCTAGAGCAACCAGTAGCCCAGAATGGCAGAAAATCTGGGCTGACGCCACAGCTAAAGGCACGGCTGTTTGAGCAAGCTCGTAATCAATTGCGCACTATCAACCGGATGGTGGTGGATCTGCTGCAAGCTAGGAAGGGAAGTAATGCTGAATTCAACATCCGACCTCATAAGCTGAATTTTGGCAGACTTTGCCAAGACGTTCTAGTTCAGATGCATGAACAGTTTCAGCTCAAAGCTCAGGTTCTGCAAACCGACATCCCACAAGACTTGCCTCCTGTCTACGGCGATGAAGAATTGGTGCGTCAGGTGCTAATTAACCTGCTGGATAATGCGATTAAGTATACTCCCAAAGGGGGGAAAATTGCTGTGTCTAGCATCCACCGTACTACCCAGAAAGTTCAAGTTAGCGTTTGCGACAATGGTCCTGGTATACCACAAGAAAATCGCGATCGCATTTTTGAAAACCACTTCCGCCTTAAGCGAGACGAAGCTATAGAAGGCTATGGGTTGGGCTTAGCCCTATGTCAAAAGATTATCCGTGCCCACTATGGTCGCATTTGGGTTGATTCACCTATCAAGGGTGGCAGCTGTTTTCACTTCACCTTACCGATTTATCGATAGGAAATGGGGTTTAAGGTTTAAGGTTTAAGGTTTAAGGTTTAAGGTTGTTTTCTTGAACTGATCAGGTAATCGCTGTTCAGTCTTGAGAGCGCAAAGCCGCAATAATCTGAGTATTGGCTTTGGGGAAGGGAAACTGATCTACTTCATCTAAGGTTACCCAGCGAATCTCATCACATTCAATAGGTTGCGGAACACCACTGAGATGGCGACAGTGGTGTACACTTAGCACAACACGAAAGTGGCTGTAGGCGTGATTAATTGTGATCAGGTGTTCACCAACCTCAATCTCAATGCCCAATTCTTCCTGAATTTCCCGTTTAATACATTCCGGAACAGTTTCACCAAGCTCAATTTTGCCACCAGGAAACTCCCAAAGACCACCCAATAAGCCTTTTGCAGGTCGGCGGTCGATTAGAATTTGTCCCTGGTCGTTCCAAATCACAGCGACACCGATATTTTTTGTGGGTAGGGGAGAAGATGGTTCACGCATAGGTATTTCAGATTGAATACCATGATTGTAAGCCTGACAGTAAGTTTTCCAGGGACAATCAGGGCAATTGGGAGTTTTCCGAGTACAGATAGTTGCTCCCAAATCCATTATTCCGTAGGTTTTACTCTCGAGGATGTTGATGATCCAGTAAGGCTTCTGATAGCTTCCATAATTGTTGAGTGGCTTTGGCAGGTGGTATCGACAATGCTACCAATCGTGCTATTACTCGTTTAACATTACCATCGAGAATAGGCACTGGCTGATTGAAGGCAGCGCTGAGAATACCACCTGCTGTTGTTCTACCAATCCCTGATAATGCTAAGACCTGGCTCAGCTCTTGGGGAAAAACGCCACCATGACACTGCATAATTGTTTTAGCGCAGGCGTGCAAGTTGCGAGCACGGGAGTAATATCCCAGACCCTCCCAAGCTTTGAGGACTTGCTGTAAATCAGCAGATGCCAGATGTTCGAGGGTGGGAAATTGCTCCATCCAGCGGTGATAGTAGGGAATGACCGTTTTGACCTGGGTCTGCTCTAGCAGAATTTCAGACACCCAGATGCTATAGGGTTCCCAACTTCGTCGCCAAGGTAAATCTCGACCAGCTCTGGTATACCAGTCCAAGAGTGATCTTCTTTGTTCCGATACTTTTTAGCTACCAAAGTCTATCAAGATAAACTTTAGCCCGCCAATGCAAGCTGATTCGAACGCCAGGGGGTATCTCCCAAAGCACAAAGAAATATTCCTCGTGCGCCATTAAATTTCTAGAACCAGATCCAATGTCACTACAAAACCCTTGGTTTTCGGGAAATATTAATTAAGACAAGGTCGTGGCACTAATATAATAGTTAAAGTATAGCAAATTACTTGAGGCAATGGCCAACCTTTGTGATACTTTTGCCTACTGTCCACTAACCTCAATAATAGAAACCGACAGACTCAGGTGATGATCTGCCGATATTCGATTGGGCATTTTCTATCAAAAATCTATAGATTCAGCCCTATGGGGCCAAGGTTTGACTAATCTTCCTCCACAGATTGAGATTCAGCTATTTGCAAAGACTTGTCAAAAACCATACGTTGTTCAGCGTTCCTAAGGAAATAGCCGCTAACCATGGCTGAAGCCAAAAGGCGACCTAGATTCTCACGGCTAGTACTGATAGTTACCCCAAAGTCTTGGGAAGGCAAGTTTCCCAACATTCCCATAATATTGTTTTCCATCACCTGATAGACTTCCGAAGACGTTGGTCTAGACAGCTGGGTAATGGTTTCTGGACTCATCGATTGAACATACTGCCAGAGTAAATTATTGTCAGAATCTTTATCAAAGAACTCAGGAACATGATTGGGATTGGATGCGTTATTCACCGTTTTACCTCCTAGCGATGGCTAATTCCGGTTTTTCTACTAGAGTCGGCAGCCAATGATGATGTTTATCTGTTTAGCTCTACTGCTTCGTATTTCTAATTACTTTAACAGGCAAGTGACCATGGCAAAGTAGGTGGAACCGAACCATCTAGGATCTGATTTTCTCACCTATTGGTCATTAGTCATTGGTGATTGTGGCTAATGACTAATGACTAAACCAACTCAGAACAAATTAACTAGCTGGGATATATTCCCGCATATCCCCTTGACGCTTACGAAGTTTAGCGATCGCTTCTCGTTCGATTTGTCGCACTCGTTCACGGCTGATGTTGAGGTGTTGACCAATTTTGGCTAATGTCATTGGTTCGTCCTCTGCCAAGCCATAACGGAGTCTCAACACCTGCCTCTGCTGCGGTGTCAAATCATCCATGAATTTCTCTAAGTCTAGCTGCATTAACGATTGAGTCACAAAGTCTTCTGGTCCAGGACCGGTGTCTTCGAGCAACTCAACTAATTCTGTATCTTTGTTATCCCCCACTCGCAACTCCAAAGAGAGGGGTTGACGTGCTTGCTCGAAGTACTCGCGCAATTGTGATGGTGTTAGGTTCAACTCAATTGCCAATTCTGAGATAGTAGCTGTTCGTCCCAGCTTTTGGGAAAGTTGGCGCTGGGCTTTTTTGATTTTGTTTAACTTCTCGGTAATATGGATAGGAAGGCGAATCGTGCGCCCTTTTTCTGCGATCGCACGAGTAATTGCCTGCCTTATCCACCAGTAGGCGTAGGTAGAAAAACGATAGCCTTTGGTAGGGTCAAATTTTTCTACACCCCGCTGCAAGCCGATGGTTCCCTCTTGAATCAAGTCCAGCAACTCGAGATTACGCTTAATGTATTTCTTTGCCACTGCCACCACCAATCGCAAATTGGCTTCCACCATCTTGCGTTTAGCGGATTCACCAACAGCTATGCTAGACTTTAACTGAGAATCCGTTAGGCAAGATGCTGTTGCCCACTCAGAAAACGTAGGTTCACGACCCAGCTGTTGGACAAGGGACTCTTTGACTTCCTTTAAGGTTGTTAACTGTTTAACCTTTTTCCCGTAAGAAATTTCCTGCTCATGGGTCAGTAATGGTACACGACCGATTTCCTTTAAATAGGTACGAACTAAATCTGTAGAGTCCTGAGCGGTTTTCATTGAATTCGATGGCGTTATCAGTGAGATTTAAATTAAGAAAATTAAAGCAGACCATGCTGGTTTTCCAAACCAGATGATAAGCTTTGTGGGATTCCAGTTAAATTATTTTAATAAATTTTACATAACTTAACTAAATTCCCGAAGAAGGTGTAAGGTAAGATGACCCAAACAGTTTGGATTGCCAGACACGGAAACCGCCTTGACTTTGTTAACCCCGAATGGTTCAACAAGGCAGAGCGACCCTATGATCCACCGCTTTCAGTAGATGGGGAACTGCAAGCAGCGCAACTGGGTCAACGCCTTGTAGGAAAAGGAATTAGGCATATATTCGCCTCACCGTTTTTACGAACTGTCCAAACGGCTAACCAAGTCGCAGAAATTCTGGATTTACCTATTAAGCTAGAGTTGGGTTTAAGTGAATGGCTCAATCCTGAGTGGATGGCAACTGAACCAGAAAGACTGCCTAATGAAGTATTGCACAAGCAGTTTCAGCGAATTGACACCAGTTATACTTCCTGTGTAATCCCTGAATATCCAGAAACAAGTGTTGCTTTACTCAAACGAACAGGTGAAACGGCACAACGTATCACCGCTCAATTTTCAGAAGATTTACTACTGGTTGGTCACGGACCATCAGTAGTTGGAACCACTCAGGGACTAGTGGGTGCCACACAAAACATTAAAGCATCCTTGTGCTGTTTAGTTAAACTAGTGCGCCAAGAAAAACAGTGGGTGATGGAACTGAATGGAGATACCTCTCACCTGAGTCAGACAGAAGATGTCCTCCGGTTTAATTGAAGGGTATAAGCTTCCATAACATACAAAGTTGTTTTTGTCAATAGTCTACAGCCATAGTCTCCTTTGACTCATCATCTCACACTTCCCTTCGCCCAAGGGGCGACAGTGGCGCGAACGGGTAAGACCTAGGGCTAATCTGGCTGAGGGACGCGCTTTGACCCATAACCAATCACCAAAGACCAATGATACACTAACTGTTCGTGAATTTACAGGTGTCAAAATAGACAAACTAGCTAAGACACCGTAGTTTCCACGAGGGCTAGAAATTAAGACTGTGCAACAATTTAGGCATCTAGTGGTGGTATAACATCTTACCATCACCTAAGGTTGGGCGGCGAGTGTTGCCCCTATGTTCTTGGTATGGGCATGAATCGACGCCTTGCAATGGTCAGTGGTCAATGGTCAGTTCCATGCATGTAATTAGCAATTAGCCCATAGCTAAAAGCTAGTAGCTGCAAAACAACTGACACAAATAAACAAGCATGGACAACTGACCTCAAATCCCCCGAATTGATTGGTGGGGATGGGCTGAAAATTATGGTACAGCGTAGAATTGATGGCGGTTGCCTCTATGTCCAGTCTAGGCTAGACAGTTCGGCTCTTAGCTAATTTTATTGGTTATGTTACCTGAGCATACACCCATGGAATCGAGCACTGGACATCAAAGAGTGGACTATCACCTCTTGAAAGTCCAAGCGGAAATGATTAACCAGATTGCCCAGGTTACAAGGGGGACGTTAGTCCTCAATGAATTGCTACCCACCATAGCTAATCAATTACATCAAATCTTGCAAGTGAGTGGCTGTTTAATGTTTCCCACTCACGACCCTCCAGCTATGGCAACTCATCAAGTTAGCTTTCCCATTACCCAATCAGTGGAGAGTACAGGCGAGCCATGTCTGATCGAGGTATTTCGCCACCTCTTTCAGAGTTATCACTCCTGGCTAGCTCAGGGCAAACCGTTGATTATTCCTGAATCGGAGGGAAAACTCCCACCAGAACTGAAGGAATTAACCTATCCATGTGACCTCCGTGCCATCATGATGGTGCCACTGCTGCATGGGCAGTCTTGTCTAGGTAGTATGACCTTGTATCAGTGCGTACACGAACGAGAATGGACAGTCCAAGAAATTGCCTTTATCCGAGGGATCGCCGATCATTTTGCCATTGCCCTAACCCACCAAGAACTTGAGCAACTCTATCAAAAACAAAGCCAAGAACTTAAACAAAAAGAGTCTGCACTAAAAGTAAGCGAGGCTAGAAACCGAGCCCTCTTAGAAGCGATACCAGATGTAATCTTTCGTGTCAATCGGGATGGCTTTTACTTGGATTGGAAAGCGGCCATTGAAAACCCTGTGCTGTTTCTCACCAATAACTGTATTGGGAAACATTTACATAACTGTTTACCCACTGAGGTAGCAGGATTAATTTGGGAGCATGTGGAAATAGCCCTAGAAAGTGATGAGATGCAAGTTATTGAGTCCCCAGTCAGACAAGATGGTAAACTCCGCTACTTTGAGGCTCGTATTGTTAAAAGTGGGTTAGATGAAGTTGCTGTTATTGTCCAGGATATCACTGAGCGTATTGAAGCACGACTCACCCTAGCACAAGTCAATGATGCTTTGGAAGTCAGAGTTCAACAACGTACCGCTGCTCTGAGGAAAGCGAACCAAGCACTCAAGGGGGAGATTATTGAGCGCCAGAAGGCAGAAGAGCAGTTGCGGCAGAGTGAAGAGCGGTTTCGTAATGTCGTAGAAATTAGTAGCAATTGGATGTGGGAGATGGATGAAAATGCTGTCTATACCTACGCTAGTCCCAAAATCTGGGACTTACTCGGTTATGAACCATCAGAAGTAGTTGGCAAAACTCCCTTTGACTTAATGTTAAAGGAAGAGGCAAAACGTGTGATGGAAATTTTAGCTTCCTTTACCGTTTTAAAACAGCCCTTTAGCAACTTGGAAAATACCAGAATTAATAAAAATCGTCAGTTAGTGGTTCTGGAAACCAGTGGTGTACCAATTTTTGATCGTCTTGGCAAGTTTTGTGGTTATCGAGGAGTTGATAGAGATATCACTAAACGGAAACAAACGGAAGTATAAATCATAAATGCACTGGCTAAATAGAAACAACTTGGGGAGCTAAAATCCAGGTTTATAACCATGAAACTTTACGAATTTTGTACCCCTATAATAACGATTTATTCATCAGCGAATTTACTGGGACATTACGGAACAAAATGATCAAAATCTAAAAAAAAACATCACCTACATCGCATTAAAAACATGGTTCAATATATAACCATAATTTTGAATGATATCTTGCTGATTTGCAAGGTATAAGCCGGTAAAATAGAGTTACAGCTAAAGCCGATAGACTTGGAAAGTTTTTGCACCGATTTAATTTATAAAATCCAGCTTAATGAACGAAATGAGCACACAATAAAATTTACTTATAGCTTAGAAAAGTTTTAAAAAAAATTAGGTAGTAATCATGGAAAAAATAATGCGGCTAGTTCGTTATCATCCGCCCGACCGTATATGGATGAAAAATTGCTTAGGCAAATTTTGGAGAATTTGCTGAGTAATGCACTGAAGTATTCTCCCAAAGGTAGCATAGCACAGTACAGTTGAGCTTAAACTCACTTGCTCTGCCAATCAGGCTATCTTTAAAATCAGCGATCAAGGTATTGGTATTCCTGAAGAAGACCAAGGACTACTCTTTGAGACCTTCCATCGAGGTACGAATGTGGGGACAATTACCGGCACTGGCTTAGGACTGGCAATTGTCAAAAAGTGTCTCGATATCTACCAAGGTCAAATTGATCTAGAAAGTGAGGTCACTGTCGGTACAACATTTACTGTAACCCTGCCAATATATTACTTGCTATCAAATTAATGATGAGAAAAATATTAGTGATTGAAGATGAAGAATTTGTCCGGGAAAACATTATAGAACTCCTCGACGCCGAAGGATTTGATGTCATTGGAGCAGAAAATGGTCGTGTTGGTGTTAATTTAGCTAAAGGAACTATCCCAGATTTAATTATCTGTGATGTCATGATGCCGGAAATGGACGGTTACAGTGTCTTAACATCCCTGCGTCAAGACTCAATGATGGCAACAGTTCCTTTTATTTTTTTGACAGCAAAGGCTGCTAAAAATGATTTTCGTCAGGGTATGGAACTAGGGGCAGACGACTATATTACCAAACCCTTTACCAGAGCAGAACTCCTCGGGTCAATTTCCAGTAGACTCAAAAAAAAAGCTGCTGTTCATAAGCATTACAATACTGAACTTCAGGAAGCTAAAAATAAACTCAATTACTTAATCCGCCATGACAGCTTGACAAACCTACCTAATCGGCTGTCGTTGCGAGAACGGTTTAAGCAAGTAAAACAACACATCGACGATAATCACAAACTGCTTACCTTTCTGTGTTTGGGTTTAGATCGGTTTAATCAAGTTAACAATAATCTCGGTCATTTTTGGGGTGATTACTTACTCAAATTTGTGGCTCAACGCCTAACTTATTGTGTGGATAATCAGGGTACAGTTGCTCGTTTAAATGGCGATCAATTTGCCGTTATTATAGCCACAGCTCAACACAAACAAGATGTCATCAATGTTGTCCAAAGCATTCTTGAGAGCCTCTCTCAAACCATCGTTCTGGATGATCAAGAAGTTTTTATCACCGCCAGTATTGGTATTACCATTTATCCCCGTGATGGTGAAGACGTTGAACAATTACTCAATCATGCCAACCAGGCGATGCTTCAGGCAAAGCGTCACGGTGGTGATCAATATCAGTTTTACACCAGTTCCTTGAATGTCAATTCTTCAAATTATCTTACCTTGCAGAGTAGCTTACGCTATGCTTTGGAACGGGAAGAATTCCAGGTTTACTATCAACCCCAAATCAGTCTCGAGACAGGAAAAATTGTTGGTGCTGAAGCTCTATTACGTTGGCATCATCCAGAACTTGGTTTGATTCCCCCAGCAAAATTTATTCCAATCGCGGAAGAAACGGGTCTGATTATATCCATTGGAGAATGGGTATTACAGCAGGCTTGTCAGCAAGCTAAAGTCTGGCAAAATGATGGATTCACCTCTTTTCGTATAGCAGTAAATTTATCAGTTATTCAATTTAATAAACCAGATTTTTACCATAATTTGATCAAGATTTTGCAGTCAACTGAGTTAACCGCTCGAACTCTAGAACTAGAACTAACTGAAAGTATACTAGTAAAAAACACTGAAACTGCTATTCGTCAGTTATATGAATTAAAAAACCTAGGATTAGAAATTGCAATTGATGATTTTGGAACCGGATATTCTTCATTAAGCTATTTACAACAATTTCCCTTTGATGTCATCAAAATTGATCAGTGCTTTGTCCGTAAGATTGAGCATAAACCTAACCAGGCTGCTATTACTAAGGCCATTATACAAATGGCAAAAAGTTTAAATCTACAACTGATTGCTGAAGGAGTAGAAACTCAAGAAGAATTTGATTTTATTTATTCTCATAAATGTGATCGAGTTCAGGGTCATTTGATTAGTAGGGCTTTACCAGCGCCAGAATTTAAACGTTTACTCAATAGCGGTATTGGGTTCCCACTACCTCAAGTCAATTAGATTAGTTTCACAAAGCGCAAAAAAATGGTAAGAACAAAAATTATGTTAATTGAAGATGAACCTTCAGTACGAGAAAATATACTGGAGTTACTGGAGGCTGAAGACTTTGAGGCGATTGCTGGTAGTAATGGTCGGATTGGTATCGAGTTAGCCCAGCATGCCTAACATATTTTAGGATTTGCGATGTTATGATGCCAGAATTTGATAGTTATGAGGTATTGCAGATCTTGCGCAAACATCCTGATACGGCAACCATTCCTTTTATGTTTCTCACAGCTAGAGATGAAAAAACTGATCAGCGCCAAGGAATGGAATTAGGAGCAGATGATTATCTAACCAAGCCATTTACTAGAGTAGAACTACTAGGAGCAATTACTACTAGATTGGAAAAGCAAGCTGCCCTTGAGTTGCAAAAAGATAAAAAACTGGATTATTTGCGCAGCAATATTACACTGTATTTGCCCTATGAAATGGATAAACCCCTAAATCTGATTCTGGATATTTCCAAACTAATTATGGATAAATGGGATAGTTTGGAACGATATCAAATTAAGACTATGGCAGAAGATATCCATCAGTAGGCTGAACGGTTATTAAGGTTAATTCAGAACTTTTTACTTTATGCAGAACTTGAAATAATCGCTACAGATTCCAATAAACTGGAAAATCTGCGAAAGACTACCAGTAAATTGCCTAATCCGGTTCTGGCTAATTTGATTCAGAATCTTGCTCAAAAGACAGGACGGGTTGAGGATTTGCAATTAGATTGGCAAGAGGCTACTATTCCTATGTCCCAAAATCGACTTAATAAACTGTTGGAAGAGTTAATTAATAATGCCTTTAAATTATCAGAAGAGGGAACACCTGTTTGGGTCAATAGCTATTCATAAAATAATACGTTTATCTTGTCAGTGCAGGACAAGGGACAAGGGATATCTAAAGCTGAAATGGCTGAATTGGAAGCTGACTTACAGTTTAAAGGTAACCTTTACGAACAACAAGGCTCAGAGTTGGGGCTGCTGATTGCTAAACGTCTAGCTGAGTTACACGGTGGTAAATTAACAATAGATAGTATACTAGGAGAACAAACTACAGTTCAAGTAATGCTACCCCTAATCTCCAAAGGGCTACTGCCTTGACCAAGAACCATTTAAGATCTACCATTTACCATGGACTTTATTTCCTTAAGTTAGTAGCTATCCTAGAATAAATAATATTATATTATATTATGGAATGACTTGGGTAGGTTATATGCTTAAACCAAGAAGTGGAGGTATTTTGTTAGTTGGGTTGTAATCAACTTAACCGTTATGGCAGGACATAGTAAATGGGCAAATATTAAGCGTCAGAAAGCGAGGGTTGACGCAGTTAAAGGTAAGACCTTTGCTAAAATCTCTCGGGAGATTATAGTAGCTGCTCGCAATGGCATCCCGGATCCGGAGGGTAATTTTCAGCTGCGGCAAGCGGTGGAAAAGGCGAAGGCAGCAGGGATTCCCAATGAGAACATTGAAAGAGCGATCGCAAAAGGAGCAGGTACCCTAGGCAATGAGAGTGACAATCTCGAAGAAATTCGCTATGAGGGGTATGGTCCAGGAGGCGTTGCTATCTTGATCGAAGCTTTTACTGATAATCGGAATCGGACAGCAGCTGACCTGCGCTCAGCATTTACTAAGAATGGTGGCAATCTGGGTGAAACAGGCTGCGTTAGCTGGATTTTTGAGCAAAAAGGTATCGTTACGCTTACGGGTGATATCACAGAGGACCATTTGTTTGAAGCATCCCTTGAAGGGGGAGCTCAAACTTATGAGTTGAACGAGGATTCCGAAGGTGTAACGGCTGAGGTATTTACAGAAGTTAGCAACCTGGAAAACCTGAGTCAAATATTGAAAAATCAGGGCTTTGAGGTCAGTGAGGCGCAGTTGCGCTGGATTCCTAGTAATACGGTGGAAGTGACTGACCCAGATCTGGCGCGGACGCTTTTAAAATTAATGGATGCTCTGGAAGAGTTGGAGGATGTACAAAATGTTACCGCCAATTTCGAGATGTCCGATCAGCTGATGTCCCTGAGCATGATCTAGCAGATAAAATATTATAAACCACTATAGGTAATTTTAAATGTTTCTATCTGCCAAGACAAAGCAAAAGCGAACAGATCACCAAAAGGTCTTAATGGCTAGATGCGCAGGCATCGCTCCCCCCCGATTGCTCAAGAGGAGAGTTTTAGCTAAGTCTGGTGCTTTGTCCCAGCATGGAAACAAGCCAAACCATCTCATCTTCAAGCAGTTCTTAAATAACCAGCCTCTCACACTCACCTTCAAGAATGGGCAAACGGCTTGTGCTATTCAAGTGGATCATTCTATGGACTTGTCTGCTGCCCTGAACCAAATCGGTCTTCACGGCTCCCGTCCGGTTCTAGTGGTAGTCGGGGGGGCAAGTAAGATGAGTGATCAGAGTATGGCTCGTCTGCGCTTGTTGTTTGTCAATGTACTAGCTCCCATTGCTGAAACCCTCGGAGCATGTGTGGTGGATGGCGGTACCGATACTGGGGTGATGCAGATGATGGGGCAAGCTCGTGCTGAGATTGCTGGCACCTTTCCCTTAGTAGGTATTGCCCCAGTGGGCAAGATTGCGCTTCCTGATGCACCCCCCTCATCTTCTGATCAAACATCACTGGAGCCAAATCATACTCATTTTGTGCTGATTCCTGGATCTACCTGGGGTGATGAATCCCCCTGGTTGGCTCGTATAGCTACTACCCTGGCAGACGGAAAGCCATCAGTGACAGTAATGGCTAACGGTGGGCCGATTACCTTGCTAGACTTATTTGAAAACAAGAAAGCTGGACGACCATTGGTAGTTCTTGGGGGCAGTGGTCGGTTGGCAGATGAAATTACTATGGCAGTACGGTATCCAGAACAAGAAGCACGAGAATCTGTTACCGAACTATTACAACCAAATCACTTGCAACAAAATCATTTGACCTGTTACGACCTCTCACAACCATTCAGTGAATTGACTAAAATCATCATGGAGGGACAGACCAGACAGTCAAGGTACACAGTCAAGAGTACATAAGCTAAAACGCATTTTAAATCTGTTTTAGCAATGGCTTTAGGCATGCATGCTAAAGGCAAAAGGGGACTGAGATCTATCTTTTTTATGTGATTTCACGCGCTTATACAGTTTAAATGCACAACAGCTTAGACTGCCATGACGTCAGAAGTTGAGCCTACATACTCCCCTGGGCCAAACCCAACCCTCAAACGTGCTTGGGAACGTCAGCGTACCTACAGCAAAAATGCCACAGCGGCTCAGAAACGTTTCTTCCTGCTGCGGATAGGAATTCTGGTATTGAGTGTGTTGGCTACCTTGCTAGCTGTGGTCCACTCAGAGTTGGTAGACGTCCTTGGTGATTCACACCAGACGGTCAAAGTAATTCACTACATTCTTCTACTAGTGCCAATTGCTCTAAGTGTACTACTAGCAGGTGCAGTTAAGTTCGACAAAGGTGGCAATTGGATTCTGTTACGGGGTAGTGCCGAGGCAATTAAAAAGGAAATTTACTGTTACCGTGCGCAAGTTGGGGAATACAGTGATAACACGTCGCGGGATGCTAAGCTGGCACGCAAGGTCAAGGTGATTAGTCAAAGGCTAAAAGGAACCACAGTTCACCACACTAGTTTTAGCCCCTACGAGGGGGAAGTTTCCCGTAGAAAACGCTCATCCTTAAGCAAAGACAAGAAAAGCAAGGACAAGAAACATCAGGAAGCTCAACAGCATCATCAAGACGATAAGTTTTCTGACCTCACCCCCGAACACTACCTAGTCTGGCGAGTGGAAGACCAGTTTAAGTGGTACCGAAAGCGAACTAGGAAACTTGATATACAATTGCATGGCTACCAGTGGGGAGTATATATCTTGGGCGGTGTGGGTTCATTTCTGGTGGCGCTGGGTGAAGACATCTGGGTGGCGGTCAGTACAGCCTTTGCTGCAGCATTTTCGAGTTTCCTGGAATTGAAACGGGTTGAGACAACGCTGATTGCTTACAACCAAGCAGCTGATGATTTGTACGATATAAGCACTTGGTGGCATGGTCTCTCAGACGAGGAAAAATTGGAAAAATTTGAGTTATTGGTGATCAGTACAGAGAAAACCATCCAAAACGAAAATGTAGGCTGGGTGCAAGAGATGAATGATGCACTAGCAGAACTCTATGGTGAAACCCAGGAGTCTGAGGCTCAGGAAAAAAACACCTCTCCGTCTAAGAAAGTCGATACTAAATGAGATCATTTATAATATCATTTACGTGCTTGACAGACTGGCTTTCTTGTGGTGTAAATTCATCCGATGGGCAGAGCACCAGAGGTGACACCTCAATCCTAACTATTCTTCAGCTGCTCCCCATTGGTTATATCCGTTACCTATCCGTTACCCATCTGTTGCCCCTATTTCCTTGTCTTGATGCAATAGCGAGTGGGGGAAACCACGGCAGTCGCTCATGGGGGAGACCCCCAAGACCGCGCTGCCTCCCCAAGACCGTAATGGTGCTTTTTCCGTAGGCGAATTTAATTCGCCTACGGAAAAAGCACCTCTGCATCGCTCTCACAACTCTTCAAGCTTGCTCGATTTACGAAATCCAGGGTGTTACAAGTGTAGTGTTAAGTAGATCTCCTCACTTAGACCCCTGGACAAATGACTATATTTTTCGATGCCTTTATCTCCTACGGACGTGCTGACAGCAAAGCCTTTGCTACTAAACTTGAAGCTAGACTAACACAATTGGGCTTAACGGTCTGGTTTGACCAGAAGGACATTCCGCCTGCTGTAGATTGGCAGCATCAGATTGATAATGGCATTGAGAGAACTCATAACTTCATTTTTATCATTTCCCCCCATTCCGTTAATTCAAAATACTGCCTCAAAGAAATTGAACTGGCTATTAAATACAATAAACGCATTATTCCTTTAGTGCATGTTAAATCCCCTCGGGACAAAATTCCTACGATTATCCGTAAACTTAACTGGATTTATTTCCAAGATAAAATCAACAATTTTGAAGCATCCTTTAAACAATTAATGAATTCCATCCGTAAGCATGCTGATTATGTAGAACAGCATACTCGGTTTTTAGTTAAAGCTCTGGAGTGGGACAGAAATCAACAACAAACTAACCACCTGTTAATCCAGTCAGAACGGATTCAAGCTGAATCTTGGTTAAAGGTACGGTTTAAAAAAGAGCAAGCTCCTTGTGTGCCAACGGATTTACATTGTGAGTTTATTTGTGAAAGCACAAAAAATGCCAATAATTTAATGACCCAAGTGTTTATCTCTTATTCTGATAAAGATCAAGATATCAAGGATAAACTTAGCAAAACCCTGATGCGGGAAGGAATCACAATCTGGAAACCTGAAACTGATATTAAAACCGGTATAGACTTCCAAGCGGCAATCAACCAAGGAATTGAGGAAGCTGATAATGTCATTTACTTAATTTCACCCAATTCGAGTCAATCAAAATACTGTCAGCAAGAACTTGAACACGCCTTTGCTCACAATAAACGGATTATATCACTACTGATTGAAGACACGGATATTGACCAAATACCACCAAAAATTAGTTCATTACAATTCCTAGATTTTACTAAGTCTAACCATGAAGGAAACTACCGCTTAATGGCTGCTCAATTATTAAAAGAATTAAATCAAGATGCTCTCTATTACGAAGAGCATAAGCTTTTGTTAGTCAAAGCGATCAAATGGCTGAGCCAAAACCGTAATTCTAGCATTTTATTGCGGGGTCACAATTTAAACTATTACGAAAACTGGCTGAACGTAAATCGGCAACGCCTGGAACATCCACCCCTAGGATTACATGAAGAATTTCTGGCGGCTAGCAGGAATCAACAGCATGAATCTTATCTAGACGTTTTTATTTCTTATTCCCGTACTGATTCAGATTTGGCTAGGAAGTTAAATGAGGCATTGCAGTTACAGGGTAAAACGACTTGGTTTGACCAAGAAAGTATTCCTCCGGGCAGTGATTTTCAAGAGGAAATCTATCGTGGAATTGAACATTCTGATA
>NZ_JAAHHZ010000310.1:0-5314 GCF_010672005.1 Moorena sp. SIO4A5
GATAGCGCCAAACCTCTTCCACTGTCGGCCAGTGGATATCTTTGGTTGCTTGATCGAGTTCTTCAGGAGTTTCCGGGTCTACACCAATCTCAAACAGGATTTCATAGTTAGGATTAATGGGTTTATCTAATAACCCAACCCCAAGGAATTTATTGATGTAGAAAACAGCCGAGTGACCCAAATAGAAAATCAGACGGTTTCTTAATGGGTCGGGACTGATATAGAATGTTTCTTCACCAACCAGACTTTTCATCAGAACATCTTCGAGTTCCCATGAATTCTTAAAGTAATTGATAATGGTTTCGCGACTGCAGCTGTCAAGGCGAGGGAATTGACTAGATTGGAGAGTATCCATGGTTTGAGTTCCAAATACTATTCTTAAACTTAGGGGTGTCTATATTCAGCGGTCAGCGGTCAGTGGTCAGGGGTCAGCGATCAGCCGTCAGCGGTCAGCCGTCAGTGGTCAGCGGTCAGTGGTCAGCCGTCAGCCTTTAGCTGATAACTGAGAGCTGATAACTGATAACTGAGAGCTGAGAGCTGATAGCTGATAGCTGATAGCTTACACGTCTATTACACAGTCTGTATCTGACACAGGAGTAAACCAAACCATTGCTTGGTATCAGTCCAAGCCTGAACTGTGTTTAGTCCCCGACCTTTTAGATAGTGCTGCATCTGCTCCAAATTGAATTTGCGAGAAATTTCTGTAAGGATGCTTTCTCCTGCTTGGAAATCAACGGTTAAATCCAGGCTGGCTAAGCGCACAACATGGGTTTCCTGGCAATGTAAATACATCTCAATCTGACTTTCTGATTGATTATAAATCGCCTGATGGGTAAAGCGATCGAGGTCAAAATTTCCTTGGAAACGCCAGTTCAGATGTGCTAGCATATTCAGGTTAAATGCCCCATTAACCCCCTGAATATCGTTATAGGCAGCTTCCAGAATCTCCTTGGGTTTTTGTAAGTCAATGCCCAGCAAAAAGTAATCTCCTGGTGCTAGTAAACCTATCATTTTCTCAAAAAAGCGATCGCACTGTTCAGGAGCAAAATTTCCCAAGCTACTACCCAAAAAGAAAACCATCCGTCTAGGTAATGGTGTTGGAGTTAATTGGCTCAGGGCGTGTTCATAGGTTCCCACCTGACCCTGAACCTTTAACTTGGGATAATCCAGCAACAGCTGCTTGGCACTCTCTTCAAGAATCTCCCCACTGACATCAATAGGAACATAGCGCAACGGATATCCCTGGTTTTCATAGGCATCCAACAACAAGCGAGTCTTGGTAGAACTGCCACTACCGAGCTCCACCAATTCGCAAGCTCCCGTAAATTGGGCTACTTCTACAGCATACTGTTGTAATATTTCTGCCTCTGTGCGGGTGGGATAATATTCCGGTAACTCGCAGATTTGCTCAAACAATTGGGAGCCTTTTTCATCGTAAAAGTAACGAGGTGGCAAAGATTTCGGCCTTTGGGTTAATCCTCTAATGATATCTTTGCCATCATCTGTTGCAGTAGGCAGGTTGGCACTCCCGAGATAGTTAATTTCCAGGCGATCCTCACTGAATCTCAGATTCTCTGTGGTCTCTTGAAAAGTTGTTGACATAATACTCTTTTAAATTTAGTTTGCCAAAAACAGTTTTCCAAAAACAGTACATTTATACTGCGTGAACTACCCCGACCTACTTGGCCTATGGCCACGCTACGCGAACGTAGAGGTCGGGGCTTCCAGTTTCACAGAAGAATGCCTTAACTTGGACGGACGTCCGCGTCTTGGTCTTACTTCTTCGACCCTGGCGTTGACCTCCCCCGTCCCAGAGGAGGATAGCATCCTGATCCCTTCTGCTCTAATATTTTTTGCCGCATTACCATCTCTATCGTGGTGAGTTCCACAACTTGGACAAACCCAAGACCTGACATCAAGTGGCAACTCTTTGATTTGGTAATGACAATTAGAACAGGTTTTAGAGCTGGGGAACCACCGGTTTATCTCCACCAATACCTTTCCTTCTTTTTCGCACTTATAAGATAAAAAATTTACAAAGGTTCCCCAACCTAGATCAGAAATTGCTTTAGCTAGTTTATGGTTACGTTCGCGTAGCGTGCGCGTAGCGCATACCATGCCCTTGACGTTTAGGTTTTCGACTACCACTACTTGATTATGATCCACTATCTTTCTAGATAGTTTGTGCAGGTAGTCTTGGCGGACATTTCCAATCCGTTCGTATACCTTAGCTACAATCTTTCTGGCCTTTATGCATCTATTGCTTCCTTTTTTCTTTCGGGTGGCAATCCGTTGTTTTTTGGCCAGTTTATTTTCGTACTTGACTAAATGTTTAGGGTTAGCAAATTTAGAGATATTTTCGCCATCGTAGGTTATAGCAAAATCCTTGATACCCAAATCAATCCCGATTGTTTTCCCATCCTTGGACACCTTTGAGCTACTATAATCATATTCCATCAGCACAGAGGCGTAGTATTTCCCAGAAGGAGTCTTACTGACTGTAACAGTCTTGATTTCCCCGTCCAGCGGGCGATGAATTACTGCCTTTACAACTCCCAGTTTTCCAGGGAATTTAAGACAATCGCCCACTTGCTTGACTTTTTGAGGATACTGAATTGATTGGCGATGATGATAGGACTTGAATCTAGGGTATTTTGCCCTACCCTCAAAAAAATTTTGATATGCACGACTAAGATTGAGACTCACAGATTGCAAGACTTGAGAGTAACAATCTTTTAGCCATTCAGTTTCTTTTTCTTTTTTGAGTTTTGGCAACATAGAGTTAAGCGCAGATTGTTTTAGCCCTTTGCCAGTCTCTTGGTAAGTTTCTATACACTGATTTAGAGCATAATTCCACCACCATCGAGCACATCCAAAATGCTGAGCAAGAATCTGAATCTGCTCTTGAGTGGGATAAATCCTGACTTTGACAGCTTTATGTTTCACTGCGCTTGCCTCTGTTCTCGACCTCTGTTACTATTATATAAATTTTGCAGTAATACGTCAAGTTTTAGGCTTTTCAATATAAGTGATCGTCTCGCTATCCATCCCCACCGTGAAAGACGGTGGGGAATTCCGCGAGTTTTGTTAAGAGATGATCTGATTAGCACCGGTTAAGAGTACCATGAACCTATCCCACTAATAAGAGTCTTTGAATCCACAGATGAATAGTAGCAAGATCAATAAATGCATCAAAATAAACTTTTTGTCGTTCCCAACGAACCACTAGACGACGATATTTTCGCTGATACCAAGCAAAACAACGTTCCTGTTGATATCTGGGCACCGACATTTTAATCGGTCTTCCTCGATTTTTCTTGGTTTTCCAAATCCGTTTTGGTATTTGGGGTCGAATGCCTCGCTTACGCAGAGCAGCACGTTTTTCTTTGGAATCATAACCTTTATCGGCAGCTAGTACCTTGAGCCTCTTACGTGGTCTACCTGGTTTCAAAGTTTTCAATTTGACTTGATCCAGTAGAGGTAAGACTTGTTCTCTTTCACTACCATTGGCAGGAGTTGTACAGTTAGCTAGAGGCATTCCACTACCTTCAGTCAGGGTGTGAATCAGAACACCTTTACCTTTACCACCATAAGCAATGCCTTCACCTCCTCCCTTGCCAGGGGGAAAAAGAGCCGTCTACGGCACCAAACTCCCATTTAATCAAGCCCTTTTGATCTGCGATCGCTAGCACACGTGCTTGTAAATGTTCAAATGTTCCATCTAAGCGCCATCGCTTTAGCCATCGATGAGACGAACTTTTTGATGCCCAGATCTCCCCTCGTGGTAGATCACACCATCTACATCCAGTAATCAGTAGGTACAACAAACTGTTTAAAACATAACGATAGGGACAATGAGGCATTCCTTTACCCCGTTTTTCTGGGTCCTTGGGGAAGATATCTTCAAACAACTTCCATTCCAAATCACTTAACCCTTCAAAGCGCCCAGCCATAGAGTCATACACCTAAATCAACCCAGCAATAGACTACCATCTTTTGAGATTAGTGGGATAGGTTCATAATTTTTACCAGTTTTGAATAGCTCTTACTTTGGACAGCGAACCCAGGGAGCTATACTTTGTCGATTCTGAGGCCAGGACAAATCCATCTAAAAATAAATCTAAATTATTTTGACAACTAAGTAATAGTGTGATATGTAATCATCAAAGTTAACTTGAGCACCAAATATGAGATAATGAATTCATCACTAATTTTTATAAGTTGAGTTGTCTGACACATGAAAAACGGCGTCTTAATGCAAAGCGCGAGTGGGTGAAACCCCCGTAAGACATAACCGGAGGATGGGGGAGCCTTGTATTGATGCACTTAAAATTAGATAGATTAATCACGAAAAATAAAAATAGATGACATTAACAAATGATAGTTTTACCGATGGGTTTTCTGATTCAGTAGGTACCCTGGAGAGCCTGCAGAAATCTGCGATCGCATACTTATTCTCAGATCCAAGACTACAGATAGTCAAACTCAACGACCAAGAATATATGGATTGCCAAATTGCCTATCGCAGTCAGCAGAACGAACAAGAGATGATGCTTGAAGCCACACTTCAGGCTATAGACGATAAGATGTCTTCACAAGAAGATTACAGCATCCTTAGCATCGGTTGTGGGAGCGGATTGTTTGAGAAACCTTTTTTGGAAAAGCTTCTTTCTCTAAACAAAACTATCCATTTCGTCGGCATTGATCCCAACGAAGCAGAATGTGTAAAAGCACAAGAATGGTGTGATAAAATCAGGATATATCACACCGGTAAATTTAATTTTACAATTAATACTGTTGGATTTTAATCTTTTCAATCACGTCAAAGTTTTGATATAATACTGTTAATTCATTCCCTTTACTACTTTTCTGACATTAAAACCTTATTTCGGAAAATTTACGAACTTAGCCGGGAAGGAGGAATGGTAATTTTAGGGGTAGCTAAAAGACAGTTACTGAATGAACCTTTTTACCATGCAACTCAGCGACTATACGGAAAATATCCGTGGTTTAGCGATGATGTAAAGCAACTCCTAACTGAAAGCAATTTACCGTTTCGTCAAGAAAAAATTGATTTTACAACAAACATTACAAAATGTTTTGACAAAGAGTCTGAGTTGGGGAAACAGTTACTAAATTTTATAGTTGGTGCCAACACGGAATTTTTTTCACCCTTACAATTGCGATTGCTCCTAGACTACTTTGGCACGAGTTCGCAAAAGATGGAGGGGGGAGAAATAATGCTTCCACACTCCGGAATTTTATTTTATATTGAAAAACAAAGGGTATCCGCTTAAAGTGGTAAAACTCTAAC
>NZ_JAAHHZ010000311.1:0-5298 GCF_010672005.1 Moorena sp. SIO4A5
TTTTGTCAGGGGATAGTTTCCAACCAGACTGCTTATACTCAACTGAGCGACAGTGCTTCTGAAATTTTGGGAAACCTTTTTTGCCAGGTACTTTTTTCTTGCAGTTGTCGTAAAAACGAGCGATTGATGACCATGCTCTTTCAGCCGCAGCTTGCCTAGCGGTTGAATTCAATTCATTAGCAAAAGGGAAGTTCTTAGCTAAGGTCTTACAATATTTGTTTAAATCATATTTCGTTAACCCTTTACTATCCATCCACAGTCGAATGCAGCTATTCCTGACAAATTTTACGGTTCTAATAGCCTCATCAATGCCTTTATACTGTTTTTTATTCCCGTATGCCTTGAACTCAAGTATGATCATCAGAACTCGACCTCTTCTGTTACACTATTATGCTAACACGCCCAGCACAAAATGACTACCTACACTCAAAAATGCGGCTTAAGCCGCTATAAACTTTCATCCCCGCTCGCTTTGTGGCGGGGTTTTCAGTTGTTAAAAATATAATAATCCCGATTGTGACTTTGAAAAACTATCTCCTCACCCCCACAGCGCGGCGGCACTTACGGGAAGCAAAAGCATGGTCACGGGCCAGATGGGGCAATGAATTAACAAAACAGTATTTTCATGACCTTGAAAAAGCAGCACAGTTTATCGCCCTTAAGCATCAAAAAGTTGCGAAACGCCAGGAGCTGACAGGGGATAGCTCTCTGTGTTTATTTCCTGTTAGAGAACATTATATTGTCTATGAAGCCTTGGGAGAACAACGCATCGCCATCGCTGCTTTTATCCGTATGGGGAGGGATATTCCGACGCTACTGAGTAAACATGCCGTCACCTTAAAAGAGGAGCTTACCGAACTCCGAAAAAGTAGTTTGAACGAGAATTAATTACTTCTGGCGATCAAAAAAAAATTTTGCTCAAATACATGAACAGGAATTACCAGTACAGATGACTTAATCCAAGCTTTTGTATGGGTATTTTTTGAATTCTAACTTCATCTCATAGATGATCATGTTTATCTTTGTCATCTACGACAAAAGATTGTAGCATAGACTAATCAGAATGTTGTTTGTTGGTGGCGTTTTCATCCCCATGTCTGAAGCCAGGGGCTTTCAACGCCACATTTTCGGAAATCATACCTGAGGAGTATCACTTGTGCAGTCACAATACAACCCCACCGAGATAGAGGAAAAATGGCAACAAATTTGGGAAGAGCAAGGCTTGTACCAAACCCCCACAGAAACTGACAAGCCGAAATTCTATGCTCTGTCCATGTTCCCCTATCCATCGGGTAACCTGCACATGGGTCATGTCCGTAACTATACAATTACTGATGTGATTGCCAGGAAAAGCCGGATGCAAGGCTATCGCGTACTTCACCCCATGGGTTGGGATGCCTTTGGATTACCGGCAGAAAATGCTGCGATCGCTCGCGGGATTCATCCGGCTAAGTGGACATACCAAAATATTGCCCAAATGCGATCGCAATTAAAGCGCCTCGGACTGTCCTATGACTGGGATTGTGAAGTAACTACCTGCTCGCCGGACTATTACAAATGGACTCAGTGGATTTTCTTACAGTTCTTCAACGCTGGATTGGCCTACCAGAAAGAAGCAGCAGTGAACTGGGACCCGGTAGATCAGACCGTGCTAGCCAATGAGCAAGTGGATAGTGAAGGACGTTCTTGGCGTTCTGGTGCCAAGGTGGAACGGAAACTGTTGCGTCAGTGGTTCCTTAAAATTACCGACTATGCCGAAGAATTGCTCAAGGACTTGGATACCTTAACCGGTTGGCCAGAACGGGTGAAGCTGATGCAGGCCAACTGGATTGGTAAATCTGTTGGTGCTTATCTAGAATTTCCCATTGTGGGCTTAGATGACAGCTCAGATGAGGGCTTAGATAACAAAATTGGTGTATTCACCACTCGTCCAGATACAGTTTATGGCGTTACCTATGTGGTGCTAGCACCGGAACATCCCTTGACCGCAAAAGTCACTACCCCTGAGCAAAAGGCTGCAGTTGAAGCCTTCATTGAGGAAGTCAGTAACCAAAGTGAACTGGAACGGACAGCAGAAGATAAGCCCAAGCGAGGGATTCCCACTGGTGGTAAAGCCATTAATCCCTTCACTGGGGACGAAATCCCGATCTTGATTGCTGACTATGTGCTGTATGAGTATGGTACTGGTGCCGTGATGGGAGTACCAGCTCATGATACCAGAGACTTTAAGTTTGCCCAGGAAAAGCAATTACCAATCAAAGTGGTGATTGTCCCAACTTCAGATGATGTCGAAACAGTTAATGACACTCCTCTAGAAGCGGCTTACACCGAACCGGGCATTGTCGTGAATTCTGACCAATTCAATGGCATGGATTCCGTCAAGGCCAAGACCGGAATTATTGAGTATGCTGAACAACAGGGCTGGGGCAAAGCCCGAGTGCAGTATCGCCTCCGAGATTGGTTAATCTCTCGCCAGCGTTACTGGGGTGCCCCTATCCCTGTGATTCATTGTCCTAACTGCGGCGCAGTGGCAGTGCCAGACCAAGACCTGCCAGTAGAGTTACCAGAAGATGTGGACTTTAGCGGACGTGGTCTTTCTCCCTTGGCTCAATTAGACAGTTGGGTGAATGTACCTTGTCCCAATTGCGGTACACCAGCTAAACGGGAAACCGATACTATGGATACCTTTATCGATTCCTCCTGGTATTTCTTACGTTATCCCGATGCCAAGAATGACTCCGCTGTGTTTGATTCCAACAAAACCAATGATTGGATGGGAGTGGATCAGTATGTAGGGGGCATCGAACATGCTATTTTGCACTTGCTCTACTCGCGATTCTTTACTAAGGTATTGCGCGATCGCGGTTTACTAAACATTGATGAACCATTCCAACGTCTTCTAACTCAGGGGATGGTGCAGAATACGGCTTACAAAAATACCAAAACCGGGAAATATTTCGCTGTTGTAGATATCGATCCCAATGACCCTAAAGATCCAGACACTGGGGAACCCTTGGCGGTATTCTATGAAAAAATGTCCAAGTCTAAATACAACGGTGTAGCACCAGAAGATGTACTAGCTAAATACGGTACCGATACCGCTAGGATGTTTATCTTGTTTAAAGCACCACCAGAAAAAGATTTGGAATGGGATGATGCTGATGTAGAAGGGCAATTCCGTTTCCTTAATCGTGTCTGGCGTTTAGTATCGGATTTCGCCGCTAATGGTAGCACTAAACCTAGCCCGTCTAATGGTGATTTAACTAAACCGGAAAAAGACTTACGACGAGCAATTCATATCGCGATTAAAGAGGTAACTGAGGATTTAGAAGGGGAGTATCAATTTAATACAGCGGTTTCTGAATTAATGAAGCTAAGTAATGGAATTACTGATGCTAAGTGTAAAGACTCCCCGGTCTATAAAGAAGGGATTGAAACCTTGATTACATTACTCGCTCCCTTTGCTCCCCATATTGCTGAAGAACTTTGGCATAGTCTCGGTCATAGCTCCTCAATACACAATCAACCGTGGCTTGAGTATGATCCTGATGCTTTGGTAGCCGATGAAATTACCTTGGTTATTCAAATCAAAGGCAAAACTCGCGGCACTATTCAAGTTCCCGCTAACTCCGATAAGGCAGCCTTAGAAACCTATGCTCGGGAATCTGAGGTAGCACAGCGATATCTAGAGGGTAAGGAGATTAAGAAGGTAATTGTGGTACCCGGTAAATTGGTAAACTTTGTAGTGGTTTGATCTAAAAAAAGCGAACGCGCCAGGGATAGCTAACGGAGCTATCAGCTCATGCAGTATGTCACAGGCTAGAAGCCTGTGCCACGCAGGGGATAGGTAATGGAGCTATTCCCTATTTCCTATTCCCTGTGCCCAGAGCTATATATTAGGTAAGAAACAATTCATCAGGTTCATTTACCAACAGCTATGTCTGAACAAAACGCACAAGTCTGTCCTATCTGTGGTGTCAAGATCATACCAGGAGGGCAAGTAGAGGATAGAGTCATCTTTAAAGTCGGACCAGTAGGAACAAGAGCTATCCTTTACCAGCGCGTTTGTCAGTATGTTCAGAAACCAGGCTGCATCAATAAGAATCCATAGCAATTATCAATGGGGTGAGGGACTTTCCTTGTAAGCATTCAGCTATTAGCCATCAGCTATCAGCTTTTGAATAAAAGAATGTTGGTATTGCTTAATAATGGAATGATTTTAAGAGTGAGGTGGAATGGGCATCTTGGTGGAACTGGCATCTTGCCAGTTTCATGCTTATTCCCGGGCGGGCAGGATGCCCACTCTACTCCTATTCAGTGGAATGGGCATCAGGGGTGGAACTGGCATCTTGCCAGTTTCATGCTTATTTTCGGGCGGGCAGGATGCCCACTCTACTCCTATTCAGTGGAATGGGCATCAGGGGTGGAACTGGCATCTTGCCAGTTTCATGCTTATTTTCGGGCGGGCAGGATGCCCACTCTACTCCTATTCAGTGGAATGGGCATCAGGGGTGGAACTGGCATCTTGCCAGTTTCATGCTTATTTTCGGGCGGGCAGGATGCCCACTCTACTCCTATTCATTGGAAGATTCAGCAACGCCTCTGTAGCCCATTAGCTGAATGCTGAATGCTGAATGCTGAATGCTGAATGCTGAATGCTAATTCACTTTAGGAGTCCCTAATTTACCTAGGAAGTTGCGCACCAGTAAGGTTAGCATTATCAAGGTTAGCGTTAGTCAAATCAGCGTTAATGAAATTAGCGTTACTGAGGTTAGCCCCACTCAAATCAGCACCATTGAGGTTGGCATTCAGAAAGGTGGTGTTACTGAGGTCAGCACCCCTAAAGGAACTACCACTCAGGTCAGCACTGATGAAATTTGCCCACACTACGCTAGCACCACTGAAGTCGGCGCGACTCATGTTGGCCCCTGTGGCGTAGGCTGAATCTAAGTTGGCATTGCGGAAGGTTGCCCCTGTGCCATCAATAACTCTCATTGCTGCACTTTCGAGCATGGCATCAGAAAGGTTAGCGCCACTGAGATTGGCTCCCTGGAGGTTAGCATATCTCAGGTCTGCTTCCCTCAAATCAGCTCTGGCTAGGTCAGAATTTACCAGGTCACAGCTTCGACATTCCTTAGTTTGCAGCAGTTGTAGATAGTGCTCGCGCACTTCAGCATTGATAGGAGCGATTAACCCTAAGGAGGCTAGCAGTACACTAATTCCTAAGATTCTGAATTTCATAATTTCTGGCCAAATCTTGTTTTGCCTGTATTATGGCAGTGAAGTTCAAGAAATACC
>NZ_JAAHHZ010000312.1:0-5296 GCF_010672005.1 Moorena sp. SIO4A5
ACGGTTTTACAAATTAATCTGGGGAAGCGTTGTAATCTAGCTTGTACTCACTGCCATGTGGAAGCTGGTCCTAAACGAACTGAAGAACTTTCTCCAGAAATTTGTGACCAGCTTATTAAGCTGATTCATCAGTTTCATCAAATTAAGACCGTTGACTTGACTGGTGGTGCGCCAGAGATTAATTATGGCTTTAAGCCATTAGTTGAAGCAGCATACCAAACCGGAAAGGAGGTGATTGTTCGGTCAAATTTGACCATTTATTTTGAACCGGGATATGAGGATATACCTGACTATTTCGCTAAGCACCAATTACGAGTAGTAGCTTCTTTGCCTTGTTATCTGGAAGATAATGTAGATAAAATGCGCGGCAAGGGGGTTTACGATGATTCGATTCGGGCGATTCAATGGCTGAATCGGTTGGGCTATGGCAGAAACCCCAAATTAATTCTTGATTTGGTCTACAATCCTTCCTTGCCACTGAGTGAAAAGTTTTCTATGACTCCTAATCAGGTTAAGTTGGAAAAGGATTATAAAGTGTTCCTAAAAGAACAGTTTGATATTGACTTCAACCAGCTATTTACAATTACAAATATCCCCGTTGGTAGAACAAAGTTTCATTTACAACGCACCAAGCTATATGCTCCCTATATGGTGTTTCTAGAAAACAGTTTCAATGCCAGTACGGTGCAGCATTTGATGTGTCGCAATGAATTGTCTATTGACTATCTGGGTAATGTCTACGATTGCGATTTTAATCAGATGGAAAATGTAGCAGCAACCTCTCGCACTGGAGAAAGGTTGACAGTTAGTAAACTTCTGGAAGCAGGAAGTTTAGACATAATTGAGGAAATTCGTACCGCTTCCTATTGCTATGGCTGTACAGCAGGGTCTGGTTCCAGTTGTGGTGGTGCTTTGATTTGATCCAATCAGAGTTTTTTTGATTATAATATGAATTAATTTTCATATCAATGATAATTCAACTGCTGACAAGTGCTGAATTATGAACTCAAAACAGAGGAGTAACAAGCGAGAGTTAGCCACCTAATTTATTGGGTGGCCGGGGAGCGTACCGGTATTTATACCGGCTCTCGTGTCATGGGAGCTGCTTTGTCCTACCCAAAGTTTCTAGAAATTCAGAAAGGCTTAAATTGGCTTCTTTAGCCATTTCTTTTAGTCCATTCCAGGCCGTTTCTGTAGTCATTACACTATAGGATTTTTTTCGCACACCATGCAAGCTCGGTCTTCCCACTTTTTTCTTGATTTTTTCTGGCATTTGCTTGACACATTAATTATCCGGGTATATAATTAATGTAGCACAACAAAAGGTCGATAGAATGTACGGATGTCAGCAGCACCTAATAACTACAACGACTGAGAATCAGGCATTCATAGAGTTCATCTGTTCGGAAGCCAACAAGTTAACAAATTGTGGCTTATATTATTGCCGTCAAATGTTGTTTAAGGTTGGCAAATACCTTAACAACGCGGAACTGGATAAGATAATGAAGACAAATGTCCACTTCAGGGCATTAAGATCTGCATGTGCTCAACAAACTTTACACGGAGTCATTGAGTCTTTCAAGTCTTACAAAGCTCTCAAGAAAAAGTATGACAAAGGGCAATTGACAGATAAGCCTAGAGTTCCAAAGTATCGTAAGAAAGGAGGGTTATCTGTAGTTAGCTATCCTGCCCGCTGGGTAAAGCTGGTAAAAGGTCAACTCAAATTTACCCTGGGAAAGCAAGTTAAAGCCTGGTTTGGCATTGATCACTTTCTACTACCTATGCCATCCAATATAGACTTCAAGTCAATTAAAGAGTATCGTTTTGTCCCCAGGAATGGCTGTTTTTATCTGGAGTTTGTATACGAGCGACCAAAACCAAAGCCGGTAACACCTACAGAGAATGTATTAGGTATCGACCCCGGCCTCAATAACTGGTTAACTTGCGTTTCTAATATTGGAAAATCTTTTATCGTAGATGGCAGAAAAGTCAAGTCACAAAACCAGTGGTACAATAAGCGAGTATCTGCAATCAAAAAAGGGAAACAATGCGACTATTGGGATGAACAACTAGCATCTCTGACTGAAAGACGCAACTGTCAAATGCGCGACAACGTGAACAAAGCGGCTAGATTTGTTGTTAACTGGTGTATAAGACATCAAATCAGTATAGTCGTTTTCGGTTGGAACAAAAGGAATAAAGATGGTATCAATATTGGTAATAAAAATAATCAGCAATTTGTTCAAATCCCTACCGCTAAATTAAAAAATAGAATTGAGCAGCTATGTATTGAGTACGGTATTAAATTTATTGAGACTGAAGAGAGCTATACCAGCAAGGCAAGTTTTCTAGATAATGATTTTCTACCTACGCTTGGTGGGAAACCCAAGGGGTGGAAAGAATCTGGAAGGCGAGTAAAGCGTGGACTTTATAGGTCTCGAAAAGGTGAATTAATTAACGCCGACTGTAATGGGGCTGGTAACATCCTCAGGAAAGTAGAGACACAGCTAGGGTTTCCCCTAGCCAAGGTCTGTAGAGCAGTTTTGAGCCTGCCACAACGATACAGATTAGATTCACTTTCTAAATCGTATCGTGAAGCAACTTCACGGAGCGCGGTTTTAACCCGCGAAGTGAAATCCGCTTAGAATCCCTGTGCTTTCAAGCCAGGGAGAGTTCAATAATCCGGTGCAATCCCTGAGTAATCAACAGATTGTGGATATCTATCAGGGCAAAATTGATAACTGGCAGGATGTGGGAGGCAAGAAGGCACCAATTACAGTAGTCAACAAAGCCGAGGGACGCTCTACCTTGGAGTTATTTCTGAAGTACTTCCAGCTGAAAAATAGCGAGATTAAGGCAGATGTGGTGATTGGGGATAATGAGCAGGGGATTAAAACAGTGGCGGGTAATCCTAATGGGATTGGTTATGTCTCCATTGGCACCGCAGAATATAGCAGCAAACAGGATGTTCCGATTAAATTACTGCCCGTTGCTGGAATAGCGGCAACCACAGAAAATGTTCAAAACGGCACTTTCCCGCTATCTCGTTCCCTGACGTTAGTAACCAAAACTATTCCGGTTGGGTTAGATAAAGCATTTATTGAGTTTTCGCGATCGCAAAAGGTACAAGACATTGTTAAAGAGCAAAACTTTGTCCCCCTCGAAGAATGAAGAATGAAGAATTAAGAATTAAGAATTAAGAATTAAGAATTAAGAATTAAGAATTAAGAATGAAGAATTAAGAATTAAGAATGAAGAATGAAGAATGAAGAATGAAGAATGAAGAATGAAGAATTAAGAATGCCACAAACTTTGAATTATTAATTATAATTCTCAATCCCCAAACCCTCTCCCCTGCTCCCCTGCTCCCCTGCTGTCAGAACAATAAAATTTAAATTAAGACCAGCTTATCAATGCCCAATTCTCAATTGTTAATTCTCAATTCTCAATTCTTAATTCTTAATTCTTAATTCTTAATTCTTAATTATAAATGCTCAATTTTTTTCGGAGTGATTCTCTCCTAATCTCGACCCTACAAGGCTGTGCTTTGGTGGCTGGTGCTATCGTGGTGCTGATTGTTGTGTTCCTAATCACGGAAGCCTTGCCAGTATTGGGACAAGTAGGATTACTCCCCTTTTTTACCGATCCATCCTGGCATCCTGCCGAGACTCTGTACAACTTCACCCCGATGCTTTGGGGTACCCTATTCGTCACGGCTGGGGCGATGCTAGTAGCCACACCCCTGGGAATTCTATCTGCAGTCTTTTGTCAGTATTACGCGCCTCCACCGATTGCTGGACTTTATAGACGGCTAATTGAATTGTTGGCAGGGATGCCCTCAGTTGTTTACGGCTTCTGGGGTTTGGTGAAGCTAGTTCCGTTAATTGGACGCTTCCAGCCACCAGGAGCCAGTCTTCTAGCTGGAATTGCGATTCTGACCCTGATGATTTTGCCAACTATTGCTCTGACCGCAGACGCTAGCTTTGCTAAAGTCCCCCCAGAATACCTACAGGGATCAGCAGCCCTGGGACTATCCCGCTGGGCAACAGTCAGAGGTGTTGTGTTTCCGGCTGCTAAGTCGGGGTTGTTTACTGGCTTGATTTTAGGAACAGGACGGGCGATTGGAGAAACTATGGCGGTGCTGATGGTGTGTGGCAATGTGGTGCAAACTCCCAAAAGCCTATTTGAGCCGATGCGAACTCTTACTGCCAATATCGCCTTGGAAATGGCTTACGCTATGGGCAATCACCGCTCAGCACTTTTTGTCAGTGGCTTGCTGCTGATGGCAATAATTTTGGTACTGGTAGCAATTGCAGAAATGATCAGCAAGGGAGGAATCTATGAGTAAGAACTTATATCAAGTCTGGTTGAATACCCATAATTAAGGAGAGGGTGGGGAGATGGGGAGATAGGGAGATAGGGACATAGGGACATAGGGAGATATTTATTAAGGGTAATTATCCTGACATGATATGAAAACGAAGCCACAACCGACAACCGACAACTTCCAACCTGCAACCGACAACTTCCAACCTGCAATCGACAACTTCCAAGTTTCAACGGTGATGATTTGGGCGATCGCACTGTTCGTAACTGCTGTATTCCTCTGGATTTTGAGTGATATCGTCTGGCACGGTGTCGGGCAAATTAACTGGGAATTCCTAACTACTACACCAAAGAATGCTGGACGGGAAGGAGGGATTGGTCCAATTCTGGTTTCCACTCTCCTAATTTTAGGTGTATGTATGACCGTTTCTGTTCCGATTGGAGTAGGGACAGCAATACTGCTAGCTGAGTTCACAGATACTAAGAGTATTTTCGGGCGTCTGGTTCGTCGTAGCTTAGATGTACTGGCAGGAGTACCCTCGATTGTCTTTGGGCTATTTGGCAATGCCTTTTTCTGCAAAACCCTAGGGCTAGGCTTTTCAATTTTGTCTGGGGGGTTGACATTAGCCTGTATGGTGTTGCCAATCCTAATTCGATCAACAGAGGAAGGGTTTCGCGCCGTTAGTGATGATTATCGCCTTTCTGCCACTGCCCTTGGTTTATCCCGCACTACCACTCTCTGGAATTTGCTGTTACCAGCGGCAGCACCGGGACTAGTGGTGGGATTAGTGTTAGGCATAGGGCGAGCGATCGCTGAGACCGCAGCACTGATCTTTACTAGTGGTTATGTGGATCGGATGCCAGAGTCTTTGCTGGATTCTGGGCGATCGCTGTCGATTCATATTTTTGATTTGTCGATGAATGTAACAGGGGGAAATGCTAATGCTTATGCCTCAGCTTTAGTGTTGCT
>NZ_JAAHHZ010000313.1:0-5293 GCF_010672005.1 Moorena sp. SIO4A5
GGCATTCGAGCATTACAACACAGTAGAAGAGCACTGATTCTTGCTATTGATAACAGAGCTACTGAAATTGCTAAAGATACTAACCTTCCAGTTATTAAACGAGAGGATATAGACTCTATTAAACATTGGATAGATTCTTCCTATGAAACAAAAATAAACTTACCAATAGAAAATATCAATAGATGGAAAAATCAATTTTAATCAACGTAAGCTGTTTTGCATTTAAATTGCACAACAGCAAGGCAGAAGGCAGAAGGCAGAAGGCAGAAGGCAGAAGCGATCCAGCGCGGTCTTCGACATCCCTACTCCCTACTCCCTACTCCCTACTCCCTACTCCCTACTCCCTACTCCCTACTCCCTACTCCCTTTGCCATATCGTTAGTGATGTTAGTTTTATGGTAGGTTGATGTTAAAACTAATAAATATAGGTTGCGGCTCTACATATTCTAATCATCCGGCGTGGACTAATGTTGATTTAGCACCACAATCATCCGATATTCATAATCATGATATCAGGAAAAAGTTGCCCTATCCTGATGCTTATTTTGATGCTTGTTATAGTTCTCATGTAATAGAACATCTCAAGCAGCATGACGCTGATCAACTTATTGCTGAGTGTTGGCGTGTTCTTAAGCCACAGGGAATAATTAGGGCAGTTGTTCCTGATCTAGAATCAATAGCTAGACATTATATCTCTACTCTAGAACAGGTTGAGTCTGGTGTTACGGAAGCAGAGGCTAATTATGACTGGATAATGTTAGAACTTTATGACCAGACAGTGCGCCACGTTAAAGGTGGTGAAATGGCTAGTTATCTAGCTGATACTCATCTTACTAATAAAGAATTTATCAGATCTCGTATCGGTAGCAATGCTGATATATTTTTGGATAAAAACTCTGAAAAAAAATCCTGGATAGAGCGACTAGCATCTAAAGATAGGTATTGGTTTTACAAAACCTTGAGGAAGTTTAATCTCAGAACTAGTATTGCCAAATATCTAGTGACTCTGATCGCAGGGAATGAAGCACGACAAGCATTTGAAGTCGGGTTGTTTCGGAATTCAGGTGAAATTCATTATTGGATGTATGACCGGTTTTCTTTACGACGACTGCTGGAGCGCTCAGGATTTGTAGAGGTGCGCGTTTGTGGTGCTGATTCAAGCCGTATTCAAGAGTTTAATAGCTACGGTCTAGATATGCTTGAGGGCAAAGTGCGTAAACCCGATTCACTGTTCATGGAAGGTATTAAACCATGAAGACTCTAATTGTTAGTAGTTTCGATATATCTGGTGGAGCTGCTCGTGCTGCCTATCGATTACATCAAGGTTTCCACAGCATTAATTTAGATTCCCAAATTTTAGTGCAGGAAAAATTTAGTCATGATCAAACTGTCATTGGACCAACAAAAAAGTTGACACAGGGCCTAGCCAGGAGCAGATGGACTTTTGGCGCTTTACCTCAAAAGCTTTACCCCCAACGGGAAGATAAAACCTTTTCTAGCCAGTGGTTTCCCGATGCAGTTGTTCCCAAAGTTGCCCGACTTAAGCCCGATATTATTAATCTCCATTGGATTTGTGCTGGCTATGTCCAAATTGAAACCATTGGGAAACTAAAGCGACCAATTGTTTGGACTCTTCATGATATGTGGCCATTCACAGGAGGATGTCACTACAATCACGATTGCGATCGCTATACAGTCTCCTGTGGTAATTGTCCTCAACTTAACAGCAGTAAAGACTGGGATTTATCCCGTTGGGTATGGCAGCGCAAAGCCAAAGCTTGGCGAAATCTTGACCTGACAGTTGTCACCCTCAGCTCATGGTTAGCCAAATGTGCCAGTGCCAGTTCCCTTTTCCAGGATCTGCGAATTGAGCTCATTCCCAATGGCATTGATACTCAACAGTACAGACCCATCCATCAGCAGGTAGCGCGAGAATTACTTAACTTACCCCAGGATAAGCAACTTATTTTATTTGGAGGAGTAAATGCCACTAGTCAAAAACGCAAAGGGTTTCAATTGTTACAACCAGCGCTCCAAGAGCTGAGCCAATCCGGATGGCGAGATCAACTAGAGTTAGTTATTTTTGGTGACTCTCGGCCAGACAATCCACCTGAGTTTGGTTTTAACGCTCACTACTTAGGGACATTCAGCGATGATCTCTCCCTAGCGCTAGTTTATGGAGCAGCAGATGTATTTGTTTGCCCTTCCCTTCAAGATAACTTGCCCAACACAGTGATGGAAGCGATCGCATGTGGAACTCCTTGCGTCGCCTTCAACATTGGCGGGATGCCCGATCTGATTGAGCACCAGAAAAACGGCTATTTAGCCCAACCTTACCAAATTGAAGCTCTAGCTCAAGGAATTGCTTGGGTGCTAGAGAACACAGAACGACATCAGAAACTATCCTACCGCGCCCGCGAAAAAGTAGAAAAAGAATTTACCTTAGAAATTCAAGCAAGACGCTACTTATCCCTTTTTACTGAAATTTTATCCGGAGTATAACTATCATTACTAGAAAATATAGTATCACTGATATAAATAGGGTTATATAACTCTCAATACTAGATAATTCATGATAAATTTAAAAAGGTTATCTACTAATCAGTTAATAACTTTTTTTTTAATAAAATTAGAACCATTTTTGATTGGAATATGCTTATTTTCCGGCATGTTTCTTGATTTTCCAGGTCCTCTACTTAAGCTTTTAAAAGTTGGTAGCTATCTAATCTTGTTTTTTTTAATTCTTTGGCGATGGAAAAGATTTGCCTATGTTTTTACAAGGGATATACCGTTACTATGCTTAGTAGGGACTGCTGTGTGGTCGGTTGGATGGTCTGCGGTTCCCGGTATTCCAGAATTACTTAGAGCCGTCTTACGTGCAACTGCCCTCGGAGCATACTTAGCAGTTCGCTATAACCCTAAGGAGCAAATGCGTCTGGTGGCATGGGTGCTAGGTATAGTGGCGATTTTAAGCTTATTGGTCACTTTAGCTCATGGCTTAGGGGACGCTCCCGCTCAGGGTATCTTTAGGCATAAAAATCATTTAGCTCGTCTGATGACCCTAAATGCCATAATTTCGTTATTGAGCATCCTCAACCATCGGAAATATCGCTGGGTAGGGTGGGTGGGATTTAGCTTATCTGTTTTGATGCTACTACTTTCTCAGGGAAAATCAGCATTGCTAATCTTTTTAGTTATGATTACCCTGCTGCCCCTTTACAAGTTTGTCAAACAGCACTATAAGTTACAAACTGTTCTTTACATGGTCTCAGCCCTCCTGGCTTTTGTGGCATCGATAGTAATTTTATGGAACCTGGAATTCATACTAGTTGATATTCTAGGCAAAGATCTACAATTGAATGGGCGTTTACCGATTTGGACTTTAGTATTTGATAAAATTTTAGAACGACCTTGGCTAGGTTACGGTTTTGAAGGATTCTGGTCTTCCGACGCTGGCTACTCTGTCATCAACTCTACATGGCTTGCCCATGGAGGATATGGTAATGCTCATAGTGGTTATCTTGAGTTAGCTCTGCAACTTGGATTTTTAGGTATTTTCCTTTTTGTGCTTAGTTTATTGATCGCCTTATTTAAGACAATTCAAGTCCTAAGCGTCACCAAAAAACTAGAATTTTTCTGGATGTTTCTCTACCTAGTATTTTTCAGTATTGTTAACTTGAGCCTAGACCCATCAATTCTTGCCGAAGACATCGTGTGGACTCTATACGTATCAACCGCTCTTTCGGCAGCTGTTTACCAGAGTCGAATTGTCAAGAATCCCCACTTACTAGGTGTTAGGGAACAGGGAGTAGGGAGTAGGGAGCACAGAAGTCAGAACAGGAAAGAGGTAAGAGGGAAAAAATCCTGTGTACCTGATTGCTATGAAAAACCCTGTAAATTATTTCAGTAAAATAAACGGGATAGTAAGCCATGAAAAACTCAGAGGAAAGTACCATTGATGAACAAGAAGACCCTCCCTTAGCAGAACTTCCGAGCATTTCGATAGTTGTTCCTAATTATAATAGCGGATCAACTATCTGTGCCACCTTACAAAGCTTAATTGAACAGAACTATCCCAAGCTAGAAATCCTTGTAATTGATGGCGGATCCACTGACAACAGTGTCGAAGTAATTAAGCAGTTTGAACCATACATTACCTGGTGGGTTAGTGAAAAAGACAGTGGTCAATCCAATGCCATTAATAAAGGTTTTGCGAAGTGTAATGGTGATATCGTTAATTGGCTGTGTAGTGACGACCTCCTAGCACCAGATGCCTTACACACAGTGGGAAAATACTTTGCCGAGTCGCCTGATATTGACGTCTTAGTTGGTCGCAGCCAAATTGAATATAGGACTGACAATTTAGGTCAACCACTCAAAGGAGCTAATTTTTGGATGACTCTATTTGGGCGAGTATTGCCCTTAGGATTAGGGTCACGACCGATGATATTGGATGCTAAAAAACAGATCTACATTAAAGCTCCTACACTCAAACAAATTGACTTAATTTCTGTTGCTTCTCCCATTCACCAACCTAGCTGCTTTTATCGGCGCAAGCTGCTTGATCGACCTCAACCATTAGATGAAAGCTATGAGTACACCATGGATATTGAGCTATTTAATTATTTCTACTCCCGTGGTGTGCGCTGGCGCGTGATCGAAGAGGTGCTAAGCATTGCTCCAGTAAGTGGTGACAATAAAACCAGCATCGCTGGTGTAAAAGCTACCTATGAATTAGAGCAAATATACAAAACTTACACCAAAGAATTAATCCCTCTAACCTATTGGCATAGACGACTACGTTATCCCTTGGAGCGTTTTATCAAACGTCATCGTAGCCGTCTTTGGTTATACATAGTCGGACCAGTATGGGTTGCCCTCACACTACTATTAAGCCCATTTTATGGTGTTGAAAAAGTTTGGGCACTTAGGTGGACAAAGTGGATTTGATTACTTTTAGGGAACAGGGAACAGGGAACAGGGAACAGGGAGCAGGGAATAGGGAATAGGGAATAGGGAATAGGGAATAGGGAGCAGGGAGCAGGGAGCAGGGAGCAGGTTACCGAAGTCCTGAATGTCTTAAAATTATGGAAAATTATGGTTCACTATCCGTCTTCACACACAAGTAAAGACACAAGTAAAGACACAAGTAAAGATACAAGTAAATACCAAAAATTAGACCTTAAAACACAAAATACTTTTCCTGTCGTGGGATGTCAGGTAGTAATGTTAGGTGACAACCTTCAGATCAAGGCTGGTATCCCATCAGTGCAGAAGGTTATTCTTCGTAATA
>NZ_JAAHHZ010000314.1:0-5278 GCF_010672005.1 Moorena sp. SIO4A5
AAAGGTTTATCCCCTGCTTAAGAAGGGTGGAATTTTAAGCTATTGTAATTTGACGTCAACAGGAGTTCTCAAGAATAGATACGATTCCTGGGAAGCTCTTTTCAATGAAACTCAAGTTCCTTATCTTCTTGAAGCAGGTGTTCCAGAAAAGGATATTAAAGGTATCATCATCTTCAAAGTTTATCCACCTACTGAATGCTTATACTTTCAACACAAGACAGCCATGATTCCGATTATTGTAAAAGAGTAAGTGTAAGCATTCAGCAGTCAGCCGTCAGCCGTCAGCTAATTTGATTCAAAAGCACCTCAAGTAGCGTGGCACAGGCTTCTAGCCTGTGAGGTAACCCATAAGCTGATGGCTGATAGCTGACTATTTACGTGAAGCCTGGTTTTCAAGCCTCTTCCCGTAACTTATCCAAAACACTGCGGTCTTCTAGAGTGGAGGTATCTCCAGCAACCTCTTGACCTGCAGCTAGCGATCGCAATAGCCGACGCATAATCTTTCCGGAACGAGTCTTGGGCAAAGCATCAGTAAAGCGAATGTCACCAGGACGTGCGATCGCACCAATTTCTTTGACCACGTGCTGCTTTAGTTCTTGCTTGAGTTCGTCACTAGCGCTATAACTGCCTTCTAAGGTCACAAAGGCAAAGACATCTTCCCCTTTTACCTCATCAGGTTTACCGACTACAGCGGCTTCAGCTACAGAAGGATGAGAAACCAGTGCTGACTCTACTTCCATGGTTCCTAAGCGGTGACCAGAGATATTCAACACATCATCGACACGACCCATAACCCAGAAATAGCCATTGGGGTCTTTTCTGGCACCATCTCCAGCAAAATAGAAGTATTGCCCATCTTTTGGTTGAATGTGTTCCCAATAGGTGCGGCGGAAACGGTCATCATCCCCATAGACAGTACGGATCATACTTGGCCAAGGATGTTTGATAACTAAATAACCACCGTCATTATCCCCAACTGAATTGCCGTCTAAATCTACAATATCAGCAATAATGCCTGGGAAGGGGAAGGTAGCGGAACCGGGTTTAGTGGGAGTAGCACCAGGTAAGGGGGTGAGCATGAAGCCACCGGTTTCCGTTTGCCACCACGTATCGACAATGGGACAACGTTCTCCCCCAATCACCCGATGGTACCACATCCAGGCTTCTGGGTTAATCGGTTCACCAACAGTTCCTAGGATACGTAGGGACGATAAATCACGGGCGTTGGGATGCTGGTCTCCCATCTTAATAAAGGCACGAATAGCAGTGGGAGCAGTGTAGAAGATAGTGACTCCATATTTTTCTACTACATCCCACAAGCAACCGGGATTGGAAGGACGGGGAGCCCCTTCGTACATGAGGCTAGTAGCACCATTGGACAATGGACCATAGACAATGTAACTGTGTCCGGTAATCCAGCCGACATCAGCAGTACACCAGTAGACATCGGTCTCTTTGAGGTCAAAGGTCCACTTGGTAGTCATGTGGGTGTAGAGGTTATAGCCACCAGTAGTGTGAACAACCCCTTTCGGTTTACCTGTGGTACCGCTAGTGTAGAGAATGAAGAGCATATCTTCACTATCCATGGGTTCCGCTGGACAATCCGCAGATGCTCCCGGTTGCAAGTCATGCCACCAGTGGTCTCGTTCTGGTTCCATGTCAATCCCTTGCTTGGTGCGTTCTACCACTAGGACGTTTTCTACTGTAGGTGCGCCATTATTCTCTAAGGCTTTATCAACTTGGATCTTGAGAGGAACAATCTTGTCTTTGCGCCAGCCCCCATCAGCAGTAATTACTAATTTAGCTTGAGCATCTACCAGTCGGTCTTTGAGGGCTTCAGCACTAAAGCCACCAAAAACAACGGTGTGGGGAGCACCAATTCTAGCACAGGCCAGCATGGCAATAGCAGCTTCGGGAATCATGGGCATATAAATGCCAACGCGATCGCCTTTTTTCACTCCCAGTTGTTTGATCACATTTGCCATCTGGCAAACTTCCCGGTGTAACTGGGCATAGGTTAGGGTGCGGGAGTCTCCCGGTTCCCCTTCCCAAATCAGGGCAGCTTTATTCCGACGCCAGGTAGTGAGGTGTCTGTCAAGACAGTTGTAAGAAATATTAATCTTTCCACCAACAAACCATTTGGCAAAGGGAGGTTGCCAATCTAATACGGTATCCCACTTTTGAAACCAGTCTAGTTCTTGGTCTGCAAGCTGGGCCCAAAACCCTTCGGGGTCAGCTTTGGCTTGTTCATAAAGTTGCTGATACTCCGCCATGCTCTTAATCTGGGCATTCTCGCAAAAGTCAGCCGGTGGCGGGAACAGCCGTTCTTCTTGAAGGATTGATTCTATAGTCGGTTGTGACATCGTTATGGAAAATTACTGATATCTAATTAGGTAGTCTAGACCTAGCCAAGGCTCAGTCTATTAAAACCATACTGAACAGGTCACCCAGTTGGGCAAATCGTTGGATTTCTTTAATTTCTGGTTTGTTACTACTCCTCCCTACTCCCTGCTCCCTGCTCCCTAAAACCCACTCCTAGTAAGTACCTCACCCAATTTAAAACTGCTGTAGTTATGTCAATCAAAGTAGAAGTTGTTCCCCATGACCCGAAGTGGCGAGAGGAATTTGAGCATGAATCAAAGCAGATTGCCCTTGCCGTCGGCGACAACTTAGTTGCTGTACACCATATTGGGAGTACATCTATTCCAGAACTAGACGCTAAACCGATTATTGATATTTTGCTTGAAGTCAAAGACATTACCAAAGTAGATGAAAATAGTTCAGGGATGGACACAATAGGCTATGAAGGAATGGGTGAATACGGCATACCAGGTCGTCGTTATTTCCGCAAACATAATCAAATAGGAATCAGAACACATCATGTTCATATGTTTGAGCTTAATTCGCTACAGGTAGAGCGTCACTTAGCCTTTCGAGATTATATGATTGCCCATCCTAAGGATGCCCATAAATACGGTGAACTTAAGCGAAAACTTGCTAATAAATATCCATACAATATTGAAGCCTATATGGATGGAAAAGATGGGTTCATCAAAGAGATGGATCGAAAAGCAGCAGAGTGGCGCAGAGAATTAAGAATTAAGAATTAAGAATTGAGAATTAAGAATTGAGAATTAAGAATTAAGAATTAAGAATTAAGAATTGGGAATTTATAATTCTGGCTTCTGGCTTCTGGCTTCTGGCTTCTGCCTTCTGCCTTCACCATTCTGCCTTCACCATTTTTAATTCTACATTCTTCATTCTACATTATAAATTCTTCATTCTACATTATAAATTCTTCATTCTACATTATAAATTCTTCATTCTACATTATAAATTCTTCATTATAAATTCTACATTATAAATTCTTCATTATAAATTCTTCATTATAAATTCTTCATTATAAATTCTACATTCTGACCTCCTTCGATAACAATCGCTCCAATAACGGTTTAGGAATTGTCTCAAAATCCTCCAACAAGAAATCCATAATCGCCAGATGGCGCAAGTGACCAGGAGTCGGAGGGTAACAGCGACGACTGGTGTTAAACCAGTGCGATCGCCTATCTTGTCGGGTGCGTTAACCAAGTGCGATCGCTTATCTTGTCAGGTGTGTTCGCGTAGCGTGGCCATAGGCCAATCGCTTATCCTAGGGTTAACACTCCCATGGGAAAATCCACAACCAAACGCTTTGTTCGTAACCACAAAACACCTAAAAGACTATTTACCAGTTCATCTCCTCCTAACACTTCAACCGTAAACTCCTCTTCCTCAATAACCACCTTTCCCTCATATAAATTAAACCGTGCTTCTCCCTGGGCTGTTTGCATATCCTGTGGTTCATTATTACGCACCCACCCTAAACTCTCAGCATCTTGATTATCAATAGCTAACCAACCTGTAAACCCTGTATCTAACAGTGCCATAACGGGAAAAACCTCCCCATCAGCAGACATCAAGCCAATTTCAAAAAATAACTCCCCTCGACTATTAAATTCACCTTGGATCATATTCTGCCACAAGTTCCCGTTTCATTAATTTGCATAATAATACACTTTTTACCTGGATGTTTAGAACGGGATTTGGAAAGTGCTACCTTTTTATCTTCATCGATAAAATACTCCCCACTATCAGGTTCAATAATAATAAACCAATCATAATGCTCTTGAATCAATTCTGGTTGTACTCGCTCAAAGACCTCTCGACAACGCTTATAAAACACTGCATCTTCTGCTTTAATTCTGGCTTTTTCTTCAGGAGACAGTCGTTTCTCCGGAAAAACCCGTCCTCGCCTTACAGTGTGATGGGAAGATGATGGTGTCATTTTAGTTATACAAAACGCTGTAGATAGGTTTATAATAACAAGAATATCCCCCCTCAGGTTATTTATCCCTTTCTTGCTAAGAAAGGGATAAGGGGTGACTTGTTCAAAATCTTATATAAGGCCCCATAAACTAGCCAATTATTCGAGCATAGATGATCAGCTTTCTGAATAGCTTCAGCCGCTCCCTGATTTTCACCCCTGTCAAACAAACACCGGGCATAATAACACCAGCCATTAGGATTATTTGCGTACTCCTCAGTTACTTTCCATCATTCTATTAATCAGCAATGCCTTCCCTTTTGCCTCTTGCCTCTTGCCTCTTGCCTTTGGGAGTATGTTCACAACTCAAATACAAAGGTGTTTATATACCTTATGATTGGAATTGTGATTATCTCCCACAGTGCTAAGCTAGCAGCTGGGGTCAAGGAATTAGCTGAACAGATGGTTCAGACCTCCGTACCAATTGCGATCGCAGCTGGTATGGATGACCCAGAAAATCCCTTTGGTACCGATGTGCTGCAAGTCCAAGCCGCCATTGAGTCGGTTTACTCCGATGCTGGGGTAGTGGTATTAATGGATCTAGGCAGTGCAGTGCTCAGTGCGGAAATGGCACTGGAGTTTCTGGATGAAGAGCAGAAACCCAAGGTAAGATTGTGCGAAGCGCCATTAGTGGAAGGTGCGATCGCAGCGGTTGTCCAAGCTGCGGCTGGTGCTGATATCGACCAAGTTATTGCTGAAGCTAGATCAGCCTTAACTGCTAAAGCCTCTCAGTTATCAGTTGTTGATAGTACACAACTTACCCATTGCCCCCTAAATCCCCCAAACTTGATACGGCTGGCGAAATTAATATTTGTTTACAAAAGGATGAGCAGATGTGGAAAAGATCCTTTGTTCGTAGTTGGTTTGGGAGTTACAGTTGAAACAATTGTATCAGTTATCAAACTGAGGAGTTGC
>NZ_JAAHHZ010000315.1:0-5270 GCF_010672005.1 Moorena sp. SIO4A5
CCCAAGCAAATCACTGCATCATAACGACCGCTAAGAGCAGCTTGGCGAGCCATCAATGAAATTTCAAAGCTACCCGGTACCCAAATATAGTCAACTTGAGTACCTTGGGGATTGGGATCAATGCCATGGCGTTTTAAGCAATCTTTACACCCCTCTAAGAGTTTACCTGTCACTAGGTCATTAAAGCGACCAATGATAATCGCAAACCTCAGGGAGGTAGATGACGTAAAATTTCCCTCGAAAACTGCCATGACTATCGTTCTAAAGGCTGATTACAGTAATAATTTAGGTCTAGCTGAGGGCAATTATAACCTAAACCACCAAAAAGTTGAGGGCACCGACTAGAAGCACTAGAAGCACCCAGACCCCTGAACCAAGCCAAAGCAAGCGTTTTGATTGCTCCCAGTTCTGAGGTGTGGCATAAGCTACTGGTACACCGACTACCAAGACAAATGACAATAGGACTAGAGCAGTGAGTAATAGTTGGAATATAATAGTCATTTTCTGTGCTGATACCTTGACGCTAAACTTTCCTAAAACTTGTTTAAAACAGGCTAATGCCTAGCTAAGCACTATAGATTCTACCAGATGGTTTTACCTTTTCTGCCAAAATTTGTTGCAATCAATGCGGTTTGAACTTTCCGATCCAGGTGATGAGTGCGAGGAGTGTGGGGAATGCGAGGAGTGTGGGGATAGGGAATAAAGGGTTAAAAAAGTGTAAACTATTGATAGATTAATAGCATCAATAAAGTCAAAAGGGAGAGATGGGGAGATGGCCAGATGAAATTGATGTTTAGCCTTAATTTCCAGAATTGGTAGACTAATCACTATGGATCTGATTTTGTGTCATACCACTGCTGACTTTGATGCCCTAGGAGCAGCTGTAGGACTGACTCGCCTCAAGCCAGGAGCCAAAGCTGTACTAACTGGGGGGACTCATCCGGCTGTAAGAGATTTTTTGGCACTGCATCGGGATGAGTATGCCCTGATCGAGCACCGCTCTGTACAATTGGCTCAGATTAATTCCGTAATTATTGTAGATACTCAAAAACGCGATCGCTTAGGGAAAGCAGCTGAGTGGTTAGACTTACCACAGTTAAAGGCTATTGAAATTTACGACCATCATCCCGTACCCCAAACTGATATCCAGGCTACCTATACACAGATTGAACCTGTCGGAGCAACCACCACCTTAATTGTGGAGCAATTACAGCAATCCCAAATCCAGTTAACTACTGCTGAAGCCACGGTGATGGCATTGGGAATCCATGTGGATACAGGTTCCTTGACCTTTGACCAGACAACACCAAGAGATGGGGCTGCTTTGACCTGGTTAATGGAGCAGGGAGCTAATCTGCGGCAGATAGCTCAGTATGTTGAGCCAGGGCTATCTCCTCAATTGGAAAAATTATTTAGGCAATCTCTAGACCTTTTGCAGCGACAAACCCACTTGGGTTACACCATTTCTTGGGTATTCCTAAAGACTCCTGGGCATGTGCCTGGCTTATCCAGTTTGGCATCACGCTTACTAGAAGTAACTGAAAGCGATGCCCTGCTTTTGGGGGCTGAGTATAAACGAAAGTCCAAAGGGGAAACCTTACAACCGGCAGATTTACCAGTTGTAAGGTTTCAGGTTGAAGGTTATTCACCGTTGCCGGTTGGCGGTTTAACGGTTGAAGGTTCTGGAAATTATTATAACAAGCAAAATTTCAAAATACAACCTCCAAGCCAAAATAACCTTGAAACTCAATCCCAGACTAACTTTCAACCAAATAACCTTCAACCAAATAACCTTCAACCAAATAACCTTCAAGCAAATAACCTTCAACCAAATAACCTTCAACCAAATAACCTTCAACCTTCAACCGACACTAACCTACCCTACTCGAAGGCCAAGGGTGAACAACTGTCAACCTCAGTTACAAAGCTGACTATAATTGGGCGGACGCGAATTGAGGGGACGGATTTGAACCAGTTGTTGCAACCCCTAGGAGGGGGTGGACATTCCCAAGCCGCTGCGGTTACCTTACGAGACTGTGATGCCCAGACAATCCTAGAGCAGCTGGTCAACCAACTAAAAGACCAAATTCCCCAACCTCTGACCGCTCGGGATTTAATGTCCTCCCCCGTGCGCACCATTCGCCCCAATACCAAGATTAAGGAAGCCCAGAGAATTTTGTTGCGCTATGGTCATTCGGGGCTTTCAGTAGTAGATAAACTAGACCAGCTGGTGGGAATTATCTCTCGAAGAGACCTGGATTTAGCCTTGCACCACGGTTTTGGCCATGCCCCAGTCAAGGGCTACATGACGAAGGATGTTAAGACCATTACTCCGGAAACCTCGATGGCAGACATTCAGTCCTTGATGGTGACTTACGATATTGGGCGTTTACCCGTTCTAGAGGATGGGCAACTAATGGGGATTGTGACCCGCACTGATGTATTGCGGCAACTGTTTCAGGAAGAGTTGAAGGTTAAGCAGTTGAAGGTTGATGGGTCAAACCTGAAACCGGCTAACCTGAAACCGGCTAACTTAAAACCTCTGTTGGCTTCGCCCCTATGGGAACTTCTGACCATAGCTGCCGAGAAAGCTCAGGAGCGGGGTTGGCATCTGTACCTAGTTGGGGGAGCTGTCAGAGACTTGTTACTAGCGGATGGGAAAAAGCAACTACTCCTAAATGATATAGACTTGGTTGTCGATGGCTTTAACCGCTCAGCGGATGCGATCGCAGGAGTCACCCTTGCCAAGGAACTCCGTAAAATTTACCGTAAGGTGCGCTTGGAAGTACACGGGTCTTTTCAAACCGCTGCCTTGCTATGGCATAATGACCCGACATTTGGCTCCCTTTGTGTAGATATTGCCACTGCTCGTACCGAGTTTTATCCTTATCCCGCCGCCAATCCTCAAGTCGAAGCTAGTTCCATTCGTCAAGACCTTTACCGCCGAGACTTTACCATCAACGCCATGGCGGCAAGGCTGACAAAGGTTAATCCCCAATCTCAATTGCCCCTGTTGGACTTTTTTGGGGGTATGTTAGATTTGCGATCGCAAAAAATTCGAGTCCTACACGCCAATAGCTTTATTGAAGACCCAACCCGAATCTATCGAGCCGTAAGGTTTGCGGTGCGATTGGGATTTGACATTGAACCCCAAACCAAGGAATATATCCACTATGCCATTGAGAGTGGGGTATATCAGCGCACCCTAGCCGAAAACACCAAAGTACCAGCACTCCAAACCCGACTCAAAGCAGAACTTAACTATATGTTGCAAGCCCCCTACTGGCAACCAGCATTGCAGTTATTGTCCTCATTGGGAGCGTTGCAGTGTCTTCATCCTACCCTGACCCTAGATAAACCATTATGGTGGCGAGTGCGTTTGGTTGGGCGCTGGCTACAGAGATTTGACCCAAAGCAAACCTTAAGGCACTGGCAGATGCGTTTGGAAGTATTAATTGCTGATCTAGCACCAGACGAACGGGTTAAGGTAGCCAAGAATTTACAGTTGCCCGTAGACAGTGTTGAGCGTCTTGAAAAACTTGAGGGATGGCAAGCTGATATCCTAGAATCTCTAACAACATGCCAGCTCAACAGTCAAATCGTCCACATGTTGCGCGAGTATAAATTACCTACCTTAGTATTGATTGGGGTGTATAGTCCTAGAGCGATCCGACGTAAAATTTGGCAGTATCTCACCACTTGGAGGCATGTTAAACCACCACTGGATGGCAATGATCTCAGAACGTTAGGCTATAAGCCAGGAGCACAGTATCGGGAAATTCTGGATGCACTCTTAGACGCCACCCTAGACAGGGTGATTCAGGATCAGGCTGAGGCTAAAGCATTTCTGGCAATACACTATCCACCTCTTGAGAAAGAATAAGGTAAAAGGTAACAAAGCAAACCGACAACATAGAACAGATAATGCTAGAATTCATCCGGTCAGATCTAGCCGAATTAACGGCCTACACACCTCATCCTGGGGGCGAGGAAGGGAAAACACCAGAATCAACTGTTCCCCTAGATCGCCTGGATACTAATGAATGTCCCTTTGACTTACCAGGAGAGTTAAAGGAAAAATTAGCTTGGAGCTATCAACAGCTGATTCAAGCTAATCGATATCCCGATGGCGGACATGAGGAACTCAAAAATGCGATCGCAGAATACGTTAACGAATCGGCTGCCCTAGAAAAGGTAGTAACAGCAAACCAGATTTCCGTAGGCAACGGTTCCGATGAACTAATTCGTTCTATCTTAATTGCCACCTGCTTAGGAGGAGAAGGCTCGATCCTAATCGCTAATCCCACCTTCTCGATGTATTCTATACTCGCACAGACCTTAGGAATACCAGCAGTGAGTGTAGGGCGTCGCGAAGAAAACTTTGAAATCAAGATCGACGATGCCCAAGCAGCCATTGAACAGACCGTAACAGAAACCTCGACCCAACGACCACCAATACGAGTAGTATTTGTGGTTCATCCTAACTCTCCCACCGCCAACCCCTTGACTCCCCAGGAATTAGAGTGGTTGCGTGGTCTACCAGAGAACATTTTAGTGGTTATTGATGAAGCCTACTTTGAATTCAGCCAAGCCTCAGTAGTCTCAGAATTAGCCGACCATCCCAACTGGATAGTATTGAGGACATTTTCCAAAGCATTTCGTTTAGCCACTCACCGTGTTGGTTATAGCATCGCTCACCCAGAACTAATTGCTGCTCTGGAAAAAATTCGCTTACCCTACAACTTACCCAGCTTTTCCCAAGCTGCTGCTATACTCGCTCTCAATCACAGACAAACTCTGCTAGCATCAATTCCCGAGATTATCGCCGAGCGAGATAAGTTACTAAAAGCCCTATCAGAACATCCAGCCTTACAGGTTTGGCCAAGTGCTGCCAACTTCATCTACCTGCGTCTAGCACAATCCGGTAACGAGTCTACTAGCAAAGACCTGACTCAGGTAACTCAGGCTATGAAAGATCAAGGCACCCTATTACGTCATACTGGAGGAGGATTGCGGATCACCGTGGGCTCTCCTGAGGAGAATACTCGTACATTGCAACGACTACAAGCAGTTCTCGCCTAATTTACTTATACCCTAATTTACTTATACCAAGTTGCGGTCAAACGTACAACTTTCTCTTCCGCCTATCTCCCTATCTCCCTATCTCCCTATCTCCCTATCTCCCTATCTCCCTATCTCCCTATCTCCCTATCTCCCTATCTCCCTATCTCCCTATCTCCCTATCTCCCTATCTCCCTATCTCCCTATCT
>NZ_JAAHHZ010000316.1:0-5265 GCF_010672005.1 Moorena sp. SIO4A5
TTCCAGAGCAAGGGGCATTAGCGAAGTGGCTCATTGACCATTCTTGTGCAGAACGAGTATTTTTCTGTAACTCGGGAGCGGAGGCTAATGAAGCTGCTATCAAACTGGCACGGAAATATGGCCACACTGTGCTCGATATTGAACAACCAGTGATTTTGACCGCTAACGCCAGTTTCCATGGGCGAACCTTAGCAACAATCACGGCTACTGGTCAGCCTAAGTACCAAAAAAACTTTGACCCTTTGGTACCTGGGTTCGAGTACGTACCCTATAACGATATTCAGGCATTGGAAAATGCGATCGCAGATATTGATGAGGGAAATCGGCGGGTAGCAGCAGTGATGCTCGAACCATTGCAGGGAGAAGGGGGTGTTCGCCCAGGAGACCTAGACTACTTCCAGCAAGTTAGAAAGATCTGTAATGAAACTGGCATCCTACTGATTCTAGATGAAGTTCAGGTGGGTATGGGTCGCACTGGTAAATACTGGGGCTATCAGAATCTGGGAATAGAGCCAGATATCTTCACCAGTGCTAAGGGATTGGCTGGTGGCATTCCCATTGGAGCGATGATGTCTAAGAAATTCTGTGATATCTTCCAACCGGGAGAGCACGCTAGCACCTTTGGTGGTAATCCCTTTGTCTGTGCAGTTGCCCTATCTGTAGGAAAAACCTTGGAACAGGAGAATATTTTGCAAAATGTTCAGGTGCGGGGTGAACAGCTGCGCACCAGACTCTCAGCGATCGCTGATAAATATCCCGAAGTGATTGAAGAAGTGCGAGGCTGGGGTTTAATTAATGGGCTTGAACTGAAATCAAATATTGATCTAACTTCAATCGATGTAGTTAAAGCTGTGATGGAACGGGGTTTGTTGTTGGTACCAGCAGGACCAAAGGTAGTTCGCTTTGTTCCACCCCTAATTGTCTCAGCTGAGGAAGTTGACCAAGCGGCTCTTATTGTAGAGCAAGCCTTACAAGCTTTAGCTTAACCGTCAACCCTCAACCGTCAAGTATCAACAATCTCGATAATCTTAACTTTAACTTGACCCTCACCTAACTGAATTTGTAGTTCTTCTCCAGGAGCCAAATTCTCTGTAGACGAAGCAATGGTTCCCTCTGCGGTGCGCACTAGTGCATAGCCTCGTTGTAGGACTTTTTGAGGGTCAAGGCTATTGAGCTTTTCCTTGAGAAGTTGACAGTGCTGGATCCCTTGGCTCAGACGCTTTGATGTCACTTGCAATAATCGCTGATGCTGGAATTCAATCGCATTTTGTTCCTGGTGTAGTTGTTGGTCTAGAGCTAGGTGTCGCAATCGTGTTCGTAGATGGTGCAGTTTATGGCAAGATGCCTCTGTGATTTGAGTCACCGCTTGATAAAGGGTAGTCCGCCGCTGTTGATGTTCAGCATAAAGGGTGATCAGTTCTGGTACAGCTTTTTCCGCTGCTGCTGTCGGGGTGTGAGCACTGTGATCAGCTACTAAGTCAGCTAAAGATTCATCCCGTTGATGACCAATACCGGTGATCACCGGTATTGAGCATTGAGCAATTGCTCGCACCACCCGTTCATCATTGAAACAAGCTAAATCCTCTGATGCTCCACCCCCCCGAGCTAATATCAGTAGTTTGGCTCTGCCATCCCGCTCGACTCGATCAATAGCGTTAACTATTGATGCGATCGCAAGTTCCCCCTGAACCTGAGCCGGTGAAAACAAGACTCGTAAACCAGGATACCGTTGCTGTAGTGTACGTTTAATATCTCCCCAAGCAGCCGCTTGGGGAGAGGTAACTACAGCAATAGTTTCAGGATGAATCGGCAGGGGGCGCTTTCGTTGTGGGTCAAATAATCCTTCGGCTTCCAATCGTTGGCGTAATTGGCGTGAGCGCAAGGCTTGCAACCCCTCACCCGCCGGTAAGGCTTGCCAGACATTCAGCTGATACTGTCCCCGCTGAGGATAAACTCGGAGGCTGCCCAAAATAATCAACTGTTCTCCTACTGCTGGTAGCTGCACCAGCTTGCTTAACTGGCTCCTCCAGGCTACACACTGTATAGTAGCCTTGGCATCTGGGTCTTGGAGGGTAAAAAACATCCCTTTTGGATGGTGGTTGCTACTAGAAACTTCTCCAATCACCCAAACTCTATGGAGTTGGTTATCTTCCTCTAACAACTCTTGGATATAGTCGGTTAACCCAGCAACCGACACAATTGCTTCTGAGAATAGGGAATTGATTGTAGATGAGTTCATTGTATCGGTAATCGTTAATAAATTAATAATTTTTCATATCATGCTCTTGATTGTTTCCTAGTGACTGATCAAGGCTTTTGCTGATTCTATATAATCAATTTTAGTTAAATCCTGAACAAAAGTATTTCCTAGTGGGTAGCCCATGCCAAGATTCATACCCATAGCAACAGGTGCGCGCCCGTTCGCGCCCCGCGTCTCCTACGGAGAACGGAAAGCGAAGCTATCAGAAAATTTCACTAGTTCCTTTCAGATAATTTCTTTACAAATAAGTACTTTTGTACTATACTTTACCCAAGTACTGATCCTCCTCAGCATTCCTACCCAGCTTAACCAAGCAGTTTTGCAGAGAGGAGTAACTTAGTTAAAAATTCGCGGTACAACGCGATACTATAAGTATGTTGTTAACTGTAGTTCGGGGACTAAGTAGCTTAAACCAATAGTGTGCCAGACTTATGCAAAGAGCCTTCAAGACCCAATTAAAACTGAATAACAGACAAAAAACCTTGATGGCTCAACACGCCGGCTATTCAAGATGGGTTTGGAATTGGGCTTTAAATATATGGAACGAAGCTTATCAAGCCGGTTTAAAACCTTCCGCTAACAAGCTTAAAAAGTTCTACACCAATCATGTGAAGCCTCAATATACCTGGCAAGCTACCTTAAGTTCTAGGGTTTATCAATTCGTCTTCATGCACTTAGGAGAAGCATTCAATCGCTTTTTCAAAGGTACGGCTCAACATCCGAAATTCAAGAAAAAAGGTAGAAATGATAGCTTTACCCTGGATAACTGTGGGAAGGTGATGGAGTTTTCAGGAACTCGATTAAAACTCCCCTTTATTGGATGGGTTAGCACCTATGAACCTCTACCCGAAATCCAGACTAAGCGAGTCACAATCAGTCGAGTAGCTAATTCTTGGTATATCTCTGTAGCCTACGAATTTGAGTCGGAATCTACCCCAAAGTCTAGAGAATATCTGGGTGTTGATGTGGGAGTTAAAGTTTTAGCTACCTGTTCGGATGGGACTGTATTTCATAATCCCAGAGCATACAAGCAAGCTCAAAATAAACTAGCCCGACTTCAAAGAGAACTATCTAGAAGACAGATAGGTTCTAACAACAGAAATAAGACTCAGCTGAAATTAGCGAAAGTTCATCAACGCATCGCTAACATCCGGAAAGATGCAATCCATAAATTAACCTCTTGGCTTTGCAAGAACCACGCAGTCATTGGGTTAGAAAATTTGAATGTTTCCGGTCTGTTGAAAAACCACAAAGCACGCAGGTGCTATAGCCGATGCCGCTCTTTATGAAATTCGTCGCCAGGTCGAATATAAGTCGGAGTGGTACGGCTGCCAACTGGTTTTTGCGGATAGGTTCTATCCATCCACTAAAACCTGTTCAAGCTGTGGTCATGTTCAAGAAATGCCACTCAAAGAACGAGTTTTTAATTGTGAGGCTTGCGATTACACCGCTGATCGTGATCTGAACGCAAGCCTTAATTTAGAACGTTATGCCGAGGGCTTCTCGGTTTAAGCCTGTGGAATAGGAAGTGCCGACACCCTATGAAACCCAGATAATCTGGAGGAAGCAGGAAGGGAACTTTAACACGGTTTCTACCGAGTTATATCAGTTTCTCATAGCAGCTCAAGGAGCTTAAACAGTTAAAATGGATCATTAATTATAGTCTATAATTCCTTGAGCAACATCCCCTTTCAATCCCCCATGTTTCTTTAGGGGGAGAATTAAAACTACAAAACCCGTCCCGATACAGTAAATTTTTTGAGGCATCCATGGCTACCCCAATCACAAACAGTCCCGAAAAAGAAAAAGCTCTGAACCTGGTACTAAAACAAATTGAGCGTAGTTTTGGTAAAGGTGCCATCATGCGCTTGGGTGATGCCACCCGCATGAAAGTGGAAACAATTCGGAGTGGGGCAATTACCCTAGATTTAGCCTTGGGGGGTGGTCTGCCAAAAGGTCGCATTATTGAAATTTATGGTCCAGAAAGCTCTGGTAAGACAACCCTAGCGTTGCATGCTGTCTCAGAAGTCCAAAAATCTGGGGGAGTTGCAGCGTTTGTTGATGCAGAACATGCTCTTGATCCCACCTACTCTGCAGCTTTGGGGGTTGACATCGAAAACCTTTTAGTATCTCAACCTGACACAGGGGAATCAGCCCTAGAAATTGTGGATCAACTGGTTCGTTCTGCGGCAGTGGATATCGTTGTGATTGACTCCGTAGCTGCTTTGGTACCCCGTGCAGAAATTGAGGGGGAAATGGGTGACAACCAAGTTGGGTTACAGGCGCGGTTGATGAGTAAAGCGCTGCGAAAAATTGCTGGTAACATTGGTAAGTCTGGGTGTACTGTTATTTTCCTCAATCAGCTACGACAAAAAATCGGCATCACCTATGGTAGCCCAGAGGTGACTACGGGTGGTAATGCACTTAAGTTCTATGCTTCAGTTCGCCTGGATATTCGTCGAATTCAAACCCTGAAAAAATCTAACGAGGGGGAATATGGGATTCGTGCCAAAGTCAAAGTTGCCAAAAATAAAGTTGCCCCTCCTTTCCGCATTGCAGAGTTTGACATTATTTTTGGCCAAGGGATTTCCCGCTTAGGGTGTCTGGTGGATTTAGCAGAACAAACCAAAGTCATTCTGCGCAAGGGAGCCTGGTATAGCCACAATGGAGACAATATTGCTCAAGGTCGGGATAATACAGTTAAGTATTTAGTTGAACATCCCGAGTTTGCTGAGAATATTGAGCAGCAAGTACGTCAGGCCCTCGACATGGGAGCAGTAGTTTCCGCTAACTCAGTGGCTCCTATGGATAGCAAGGACGGAGATAGCATCGAAGCAGGAGATGAGGAGGCTTAATTTATTAGTTATCAGCAATCAGCAATCAGCAATCAGCAATCAGCAATCAGCAATCAGCTATCAGCTATCAGCTATCAGCAATCAGTTATCAGCTATCAGCTATCAGCTTTTGAATAAGCGATGCAGCCCGCGCTGCCGTGGTTCCTCCCA
>NZ_JAAHHZ010000317.1:0-5264 GCF_010672005.1 Moorena sp. SIO4A5
CTCATTTGCTACATCCAAGCCCCCTAAATCCCCCAATTCTGGGGGACTTTTACAAGCAAATTGACTCTTCCCCCAAAGTTGGGGGGTTAGGGGGGCAAAATTCAGTATAAAAAAACTTTTCAGATATCCTCTAAAGGTAAGCATATGCGCGTAGCGCTTAAGCTTACGAAACCAATCTCTTTGCAGATAAAAGCAATTACAACATGACATCAATACCCAAAAACGTAACTCACAAAAAACAACAACTCACAATCTTTGAAAATGAAAACTTCAGAGCTCTGTTGCTATTTATCCTTTCCCTAGGCATATTTTTACTGTTTTGGGAATTAGGCGCAAAGATGAAGATTTTTGCTAAGGGTATGCCCACTGCTTCCCTAACCATTAAGGAATTATGGTATTGGGTAACCCATCCATTTTATGACAATGGACCTAATGATTTGGGTATTGGTTGGAATTTGTTAATTAGCCTGCGGAGAGTAGCGATTGGCTACACGTTAGCGTCAATCATTGCTGTGCCTTTGGGAATATTGGTAGGTATTTCCAAAATTGCCTTTAAAGCCTTTAACCCCTACTTCCAGCTTCTTAAACCGGTTTCTCCCCTGGCTTGGTTACCTTTGGGGCTGTATATATTCCGGAACTCAGAGATGACAGGGATTTTCATTATTACCATTGCTAGTATTTGGCCAACCCTAACCAACACGGCTTTTGGTGTGGCCAATGTTAACCCAGATTACCTGGATGTTTCTAAAATTCTGGGCGCTTCTAAATGGCGCACGATTTTTAAGGTGATTATTCCCGCTGCCCTACCTAACATCATATCTGGTTTGAGAATTAGTATGGGGATTTCTTGGTTGGTGATTGTGGCAGCAGAAATGCTATTGGGTACGGGTTTAGGTTACTTCATTTGGAATGAGTGGAATAACCTTTACATACCCAATATTCTCGTGGCAATTTTTATTATTGGGATTGTGGGTATTGTCCTTGATCAAATATTTGCCTATTTTGAAAAACTGGTTTCTTTCGGTAAAAACTCCTCATGAATAATTATTATGAGTACTTCTTTTTATTCCAAGGGCCGTAAGGTCATTAGTGACAATGACAGTGACGCTCAAATTTCATTACGTCATATTTCAAAAACTTTCTTTGGTAAACGTGGTTGGTTTGATAAAATTACTGGCCAATCTTCTGCGGACTTTGTCGCTATCGAAGATATCAATTTAGATATTGAGCACAACACGTTTGTGTCGATTATTGGCCCATCGGGTTGTGGTAAGTCCACCTTGCTGAATATTATCGCGGGTTTGAGTTCCGCCACCAGTGGCCAAGTGATTATCAATGGGCAACTTGTGACTCAACCAGGACCTGACCGGGGTATGGTTTTTCAAAACTATGCCCTTATGCCTTGGATGACTGTGGAAGGTAATATTAGGTTTGCGGTGGAAACTGTCTATCCTAAAATTTCTGCGAGGGAGCAAAAACGGGTTATTAAGGAAAATATCCAACTAGTGGGTTTAACCGGAGCAGAGAACAAACATCCTCACGAACTATCTGGGGGTATGCGACAACGAGTAGGTATTGCGAGAGCTTTAGCTATTAATCCCCAAATTTTGTTAATGGATGAACCGTTTGGTGCGTTAGATGCTCTGACTAGGGGCTTTTTACAGGATGAAATCGAGCGCATTTGGGAGCAGCAGCGTAAAACTGCCATTATGATTACCCATAGCATTGATGAAGCCCTCCTGTTATCCGATCGGATTGTGATGATGACCAAAGGCCCTGCGGCGCGTATTGATGAGGTGCTTGAAGTGCCTTTCCCCCGTCCGCGCGATCGCACTACGGTTGAGCATCATCCTGCCTATATGGAACTGAAACAGGAAATGGAAAACCATCTATATCGGGAAACTAGAGCTGTAGAAGAAGCGAGAATTCACTAAAAATTCTTCTATTAGTGTAAAGTAAGCATTCGGGAGCATGTCAACTTTGTAATTAGGTACATAGATCCCCCCTAACCCCCCTTAAAAAAGGGGGGAATTAGATTGAAAAGTCCCCCTTATTAAGGGGGATAATGGGGGATCTCAATCAGGGGTTAACAAAATTGACATGCACCCTAAGCATTCAGCCGTCAGCGGTCAGCCGTCAGCCTTTAGCCTTCAGCCTTTAGCCTTCAGCCGTAGCCCATAAACTGATAGCTGATAGCTGAATGCTGAATGCTTACAGTGTAAAATACCAAAGATCGAAAATCAGGAGACATCAATTATTATGGCAATTGCAGAAATTACTAAACAGTTGTTAGCCGCAAAAAAAGAAAAAGGACTCACCTTTGAAGATTTGGAAAACGTTGTAGGTAGGGATGAAACTTGGGTGGCTTCTGTGATCTATCGTCAAGCTAGCGCAGATATGGAGGAAGCGACCAAACTAGTCACCGCTTTGGGTTTACCAGAATCCCTAGCTGAAGAATTAACCGTGCCACCCCTCAAGGGTTCCCTAGACCCTCAAATTCCTACCGATCCCCTAATTTACCGCTTTTACGAAATTATGCAAGTGTATGGTATGCCGATCAAAGCGGTGGTCCATGAGAAGTTTGGGGATGGGATTATGAGTGCTATTGATTTTTCCATAGAAGTAGAGAAAGTAGAAGACCCGAAAGGCGATCGCGTACAAATCATTATGTGTGGTAAATTCCTACCCTACAAAAAGTGGTAGCTTAGGATGATTAATGCTGTCGGGGTAAACGTAAATTATCCAGGTGCATTTCAATGCATGGTGTTTGACCCGGTGGTGCGTTACGGGCCGGGCTCTCTCAACCGATGTCAAGAGAGGGAAAATCAAGGGGAGCCCGCCCCTAACGCACCCTACGCTACTAATCTTAATGTGTAGTGCTATACCAGGGAATCAGTGTCCACTAAATCCAAAACCACGAACACACTAAAACAGTTAGATAAACGGCTATTGTCTGAGTACATCACAGCCTTAGTTTGGTCAAACCAAGGTAATTATCTAGCTATTGTTACTGCTGCAGGAGAACTGGCGTTATGGCAACAGGGTAATCTCGAAATTTTGACAGCCAGCCATGACTATTCCCTAGACTGTGTGGGCTTTTCCCAAGATGGCAATTATCTAGGGACTGCTGGACAGGAAGGCAAAGTTAGTATCTGGCAATTGGGGGTCAATTCCCCCAACTTTAAGCGAATTACAACCCTGGATCAGGGCAACGCTTGGATTGACTCCCTAGCTTGGCATCCCCAAAAAAATCTATTAGCTTTTGCCGTCAATCGCCAGGTTCAGGTTTGGGATGTTAACCAAGGGCAAGTAATGGCAGAGTTAAACTTTGCAGACTCATCAGTTTTCAATATAGCTTGGCATCCCCAGGGTAAATTCCTTGCTGCTAGTGGCCATGGTCGTGTTAAAATCTGGGACATTGAAAACTGGTCAGACCCACCAGAAACCCTTGAACTCCCTGGATCTAGTCTAGACTGTGCTTGGTCATCCCATGGTGACTATCTTGCTTCAGGCAATCTAGACCGCACTATTTCTGTACTTCACTGGGGTAATCGTTCCCACTGGTTAATCCAGGGATTTCCCGGCAAAGTCAGTAAAGTTGTTTGGTCCAATACTTCTGATCCAGTTTTAGCTGCGTCTTGTCAAGATGCGGTAATTGTGTGGCAGTTTAACAACGAAATCAAAAACTGGCAAAATCGTGTGTTACAACATGATCAAGCCATACAATCCATCACGTTTGCCCCCAATTCATCCCTACTAACTTCCGCTAGTAATGATGGCGGTATTCAACTATGGTCAAAGGCTAACAAGCTTACCAAAATAGTTAGCGGAAAAATAAAATTTTCTTGTTTAGCTTGGAACCCTAATGGAGACTATTTAGCTGCCGGAGGGCAAAATGGTGAAGTAATAATTTGGCAAAATTCTATTTCCAGTTCCAGTCGGGGATTTGGTTAATAACAATGAACTTATTTCAAACCTCTAAGTCTAAAACTAATTCAGCTAAAATTAGGGAAATCAAAAACTGGGTTTATCAGCACTTGGCAATAGATCCGGAAATACCTATTTCTGTTAGTCAGCTACAATGTCATGAAGCAGATTGCCCTCCCTTAGAAACCGTGATTGCTATCATGACAACACCTCCGCAACAATACAAGATTCATCAATCCATAGAAGAAATTCAGGAACTAGACATCCAAAAACTGGCGTTGCTAAATTGAAGTATGAATGCGCGATCGTTTGGTTTTGGTCAAGCCCCCTAAATCCCCCGAGCGAGGGATTGCTCGCTTGGGGGGCTAGGGCGTGTTTTCAAAGTTTTCCGCAAGATTTAGATCCCCCCCAGCCCCCCTTAATAAGGGGGGAGCCATTCTCAAAGTCCCCCTTTTTTAAGGGGGATTTAGGGGGATCTCCGAGGCAAGAAAACACGCCCTAGGGGGGCGAAAATTGCTGTAATTAACTAATTAATCATACTAAAAATCCATGGTTGCAACTACTGTAAATAACGCTATTCCCGTCACGGTTTTAACTGGCTATTTAGGAGCTGGAAAAACTACCTTACTCAACCATATATTGACCTACGAGCATGGAAAAAAGGTAGCGGTAATTGTTAATGAGTTTGGGGAAGTTGGTATTGACAATAAGTTAGTTATCGATGCCGATGAAGAAATCTTTGAAATGAACAACGGTTGTATTTGCTGTACCGTGCGGGGAGATTTAATTAGAATCATTGGTAACTTGATGCGGAGACGGGATAAGTTTGACCATTTAGTGATTGAAACCACTGGGCTTGCTGATCCTGCCCCCGTAATTCAAACGTTTTTTGTGGATGAAGAGATTCAAACCCAGTTAGACCTTGATGCCGTGGTAACGGTAGTTGATGCTAAGCATATTTTAGAGCACTGGGATAGTGATGAAGCCCAGGAACAAATTGCTTTCGCTAATGTGATTTTGCTCAATAAAATTGATTTAGTAGACCCTCAACAACTGGAGGAGTTAGAGCAAAAAATCAAAGCCATGAATGGTTTAGTCAAAATTTATCGTACCCAAAACTCAGAAGTTGAAATGGATTCAGTGTTAGGGGTGCGGGCTTTTGACCTTAAACAAGCTCTAGACATTGACCCGGACTTATTAGGAGAAGATGCTCATGAACATGATGAATCCGTTTTTTCCTTTGCCATTGTAGAACCAGGAGCAGTAGATTTGGAAAAATTAAACACATGGCTAAGGGAATTATTACAGAGCCAAGGCCAAAATATTTTCAGAATGAA
>NZ_JAAHHZ010000318.1:0-5261 GCF_010672005.1 Moorena sp. SIO4A5
GTAGGAGTCTTGCAACACGACATTTGCTCCAGAGTACCACAGCAGGAAAGCGGAGAATTTGGCGGTAATCGGAGTGATATTAGGCAGATAGGGCAGCAGAAGTTTGGGAACACCTAGGGTGAAGAGGATGAGGAGTTCTTGCCAATATTGTTTTAAGCCCCGAAAGCCAGAGGCAAGCAGGGCGAGACCGAAGACGGAAATAAAGGGTGAAAAGCCAAGGAATTTTTTGCTAGGGTGACCAGCACTCTTGATAAGAATTCCTGCAATCAGCAATGCACCAAATAAAAAAGGGACAATGCCGCTGCCGAGTTTAATTTGGTAGCGTTTGTCCCAAAGAGTCGAACAGGCTGCGAGCCAAAATACAATGCTAAGAGCAAGGTGAGAGGATTTTTCGGCTCTGAGATTGAGAGTTAGGTGAATGGCAATCAAGGCCGCTCCTATTGCTAGGAGCGATAAGGCAGGAATGTTTAATTGTTTAACCAGGGAAAATCGAGCTGCTTTCATATCATTGTCTTGATGCAAAGCGCGAGTGGGGGAAACCACGCCAGTGCGGTCATGGGGGGAACCCCCTTTGGCCGCACTGGCTCCCCAAGACCGCGCTGCATCGCTGGGGTAGTTTTACCGAGATTGTATTTTAGGCATAAATTCAAAAAAATTTATTCGTAAAATAAATTAATTTATAATTATAAATTGCCAAATGAAGCACTCACTTTTCCATTTAATATCTTGATCTCAATGACTCATGCTAAATGCGTCATTGAGATAATTTATCTTATAAATAATCAAAATCTAGTGTCAAATATGAAGACTCGCAAATAGACCAAATCCCTTAGGCAAAAGAAACTTACCGATCTTTACAGCTCCGACTACGCCATTCGCGATATCCTTAACACCCACTTGCGTCATCTCTTCAACTGAACCATAGGTTTCTAACTTTGGTGTATTCCATTCCTGTTTCATCTCATTAACTCCTTTTTTTTGAATAATTCAACAAGCCAAATAACCCTTATTTGTCAGCAGCAAAGAACTGCAAACATCTTCTTCCACGACTTTTACTAACTCTGATAACAAGCTCAAGTTGCGAGGCCGCCGTAAACAAATCACTTCGCAAGATTGAGCAAGACTAGCACAGCTTTCAAACTGCATCACCTCCCCAGAACTAAATAACTTCATCAACTCCGAATGCTGCATCAAAGCTATTAGTTTTGCTTGCTTTTTCATCGGCTCGCACTTTACCTCGGATCCAGAAGCCAATAAATAAATCCGACTAATCGGTAACGATCTTTGCGGAAAATTTCGTCTTAACCGCAAACCCCGCTTTTCTAACTTTGGATGCAACTGCCACAGGGACTCCCAATCATAACCCAGTACTTCTGCTACCTCCCGACTGATCTTAATTTGAGGAAATCCAGGCGCAAGCATAGCTTTGCCCTCCTCCCAGCTCACTGGAGCTATATCATCGGCAACAACTGCATATCCCTGGGCCTGCAATGCTGCAGCAATCGTTGACTTTCCCTCACCAGAGTTGCCCAAGAACAAAACAGCTTTGCCATCTATTTCTACCGCACTAGCATGAAGTACTAACGGGCTCCGCTGTTGCAGCAAAATCGCCATTACGGTACCCACCAACGCCAGTCGCAGCTTTAACTCATCCACATCCGGTGCTGGAATGACGACAATCTTGCATCCCCCTTGCACCAAAAACACACCTGCCTCCTTGACATAGACGACCGCTTCCTTCCTTTCTACTTGAAGTGCTAAGGGCTGCTCGATTACCTCCTGGGGTACATAGTCAAACACAGAACCCACCTGATCGATAGTGATAGTGACATCGCTCTTATCCTCTGCGGGCACAAACTCCGGAATCGGTAGCACTGAGCGAATCCCTAACCCATAAGCGACGTAGGAAAACCAATTAGAGTCCCTGTGACCTAAAACGTTAGTAAATGGCAACATAAGTCTGGAAGAGTATAGTTTAAAAGTAGCTTTGTTTACTCCCAACCTTGTCTTGATGCAGTCGCTCATGGGGGAAACCACGGCAGTCGCTCATGGGGGAGACCCCCAAGACCGCGCTGCCTCCCCAAGACCGCGCTGCATCGCTTGATTTTAATGGCTGAATGTCTTCTGATGACCATGTCATTGAATGGCTTGGAGGTATAGCGCTACGCCCAAGGCAAGAGCCATGCATGCAAAAGGCAAAAGTTCATGTAGGGTGGGCAGTGCTTTCGATAGATTCCGAAGCTTGCCATAGGTTTGGTAGTTCATGTAGGGTGGGCAGTGCTTGATAAAGATTCCGAAGCTTGCCATAGCCTTGGTAGGCACTGCCTAGGCTGTTCACTTTGTCCTAGGGCCCGAGGAAAAAGTTTATGCACTTTTTGTGTAAGGTAACGAGACCGTGGGTCGCTTGCGATATATGGATTGTAGGCTCAGAGCGTTGCTCACGATCCCGGGATGAACAATTAGAACCGAAAAATGCCCAAAATACACAGCCTAGGCACTGCCCACCGTAGGATCAATCGTAGATTAATCACAATGGTGCCAGCTCTCAGATTAAGGGTTTGTACAGGAAATTAACCGGTGCCAAAAAGAGACAATGGATGCAAATTACCCATTTATAATTTTCTATCGTTACTAGATAATTAACCATTTAATTATGACTCATTTATAAGCAGTAAGGTTGATCAATGAGTGTTCCGTGTAATCCCGGATGAATGAGTACTAAAACTTTCCTGAGTTTTTCATAAAATCCTGACAGAGCTAAAAATTTTTGATGAATTTTTCTTAAAGACGCTAAATATATAGCAAAGGGAACAGGGAGTAGGGAGTAGGGAGTAGGGAGTAGGGAATATCCCATCAAAATTATCTCAATTCATTTAGGTTCATGTAGGGTGGGCAGTACTTTTGAGAGATTGACGAAGCTTGCCATCGCCTTAGTAGCCACTGCCCACCCTAGGATTAATCAAACGAGTAGCACTCAGTTCATGTCGTGCAACTACGGTGGGCAGTGCTTTGGACAGATTCCTTTGCTTGCCATCCCCTTGATAGGCACTGCCCACCCTACGATTAATCACTCTTACCTGTTGCTAGCATGCCTATTGCCTGTTCCCTGTTCCCTGTTCCCTTCAAATAGAAATGCTATAGCAATAAAAAAAAATCGGTCAAGCTCTGGTTAACTCCAATGCTTGACCGAATTCTATGGTATTAGCTTCCAAAAGTACAGCTGAGCTGCACTCAAATTTAGATAACTCCTGATCAATTAGTACATTCTGATCGAGTTAGTCAGCTATCAGCTATCAGTTATCAGTTATCAGCCAAAGGCTTGTGGCCAAGGCTGACGGCTGACGGCTGACCGCTGAATGCTTACGACAAAACAACCTTCACTATTCATTGTCGCCAGGGCGTAAAACCCTGGCAAATTCCTATCCTAGTCTACGTAAAAATAGCGAATCAAAAAGGTCATAACCTCACCAGGCTTTCCGGTAGGCTCCGGAGTGCTCCACTCGTCGGGATAGGCGTATTTAAGGGAATAAATGGCATAAATTGTCTTCTTAACCTCCTCAGGAGAACCGATCAATATGTGCTTGACTTTCTTAGATTTGCGACTTGGGTTTTCAGAGTTCGGATTAATGTTTTTGCTCATTGGAAACTATACCTTTAAACTGTGTATAATATTAATCTATTAATAAATTAATGATTTGTCAAGGGGTTTAGGAATTTTTTTTATTACGAAATATGCAGATAATTTGGGAAGTGTGGGAAGTGTGGTGGGAAGGGTAATAAGGAATAATAAATAGTTTTTATTTTTATACATTTTTGATATAATTAATCGTAGGGTGGGCAGTGCCTAAGACAAATTGTCAACCTTTGGATAGGTTGACTAGGCACTGCCCACCGACAGAGACTTAACTATAAAAAACTATAAATTAATAAGATTAATTGTAGGGTGGGCAGGACAGGTAGGGCAGTGGTAAACAGGCAATGGCCACCCTACAAAATGCGTACGCACTGTGAGTTTTGGGAAATGTGTAATTAATTTTGTTCACCTTCTTAAACAAAAATAAATGACTGAAGCGCCAAATCGCACCATCCCATCAGGATTGCCTGGAGGCACTCCTAGGGGTAAGAAAACTGAGGTTAACTCCCGTGCTAGCAGAGAGATGCAACGTCAGCTAAGACGAGAAAATGAATCTGCCACAATCCTTGCCTTAATGGGATATGATGTAGAACAGAATCCACCCACTCTTCCCAATGGCAAAAACCCTGACTACAAAATTGAGGGGCAAATATTCGACCATTACACCCCACCCACTTCCAACCCAGACCAAATTCGTAAAGGTATAAGTAGAAAGGTCAAGAGAAGACAAGCAGAGAGAATTGTACTTAATCTTGATGACACCAATGTAAATCCTGATGAATTACAGGATATTCTAGCCAGAAAACCAATCGACAATCTTAAGGAGATTATTATGATAATAAATGGTAAGGTTATCCCATTTTTTCCCTAGCCTTTGTACAGACAGGAGAGATTAGCATGGCTTTAGATTTCGACCTAGAGATGGTAACTGAGCTTAAGCCTCAACAAGCCTTAAACATCTTAGCTACAAAGTTAGCTTTAGAGTGGCGACAAGACAACTTAAAAGCATCAGGAATACTTATTAATGCTGATGTAGAAGATCGATGGGAACAAGATGTTACTGAGGAAAACTTTGGTTTTCGACCTACTTTAGTTGTTGGTTTTCGGATTAATCCCAATCAAGATTATGAAGGGGGCTTGCGTACTCTGATCCGAGCAACCATAACTTTGCTACAGCAGACTGTCGGAGAAGCTGTTTTGCTATTTAATTATGAAACGGTTGTATTGCAGCGCTTGGGAGATAAATTAATCTTAAATGAAGAGATGCTGGAGCCTAGTATTATTTCTGAAATAGACCAGTTTAAATTAACCTATGAGTTACAGGTTTTCCCTTGTTCTGCCTGATGTAGATTAACCGTGGCTAGTTTGGCTTTTTGGAGGCAATGCTCACCCTACAAAATGCGATTGACCGTTCGCGCAGCGTCGGGCAAAGCCCGTGCATGTCACGCTTCGCTCCGGAAGCTTCGCTTCCGCGCTTATGCGATCGCACTTGTCACTTCATCAGCTCATCTACTTCTCCTGCGTCTGGGAATTGGGGCTGGTGTAGTGGGTTGGTATGCCTTAAGTCCATGATCACCAGTAAGAATCTCCACCTGGCAACCAGTTTTTGCGTAGAATTCTGCTACAG
>NZ_JAAHHZ010000319.1:0-5222 GCF_010672005.1 Moorena sp. SIO4A5
TTTGAGTACTGTACCTGATTCAATCTTCGGTACAACCAAGGAGAATTCTTTGAGTTGCATTTTGCCCTTCGCACCTTGATGACAATTACCAGTTTACATGCTTTTCAAGCTTAACCGAACCGTATTGCGACTCAGGGCGATTTTCAATAAAAAATTGCTAGATTACATTTGTTAGATTACATTTGATTACAGGAAACCGCTGCAATCTTAACTAAATTACTAAAAAATCTAAAGTATTGATAATATAAATAAAATATCGCGCTTAAGCTGAATAATTGTTTTCCAAGTTACGTAAAATGAAATCCAGAGGTGCGACCCGTGGCGAATTTAATAATTAGATGCGGAAAGCGCACCTAATAAAAAACTTTGACCTATCTGGAGGTTTCTATGGTCAGCTACGCATCACCAATGGGAATGGGAGTTAAGTTAACAGCTAACCCAGGGGATAGAATTGCCACTGAACCCCAAACTATTGAGGAAAAAGCGAAGCAGGTTGCTGTGGATACGATTGATATTACAGGGGATCACATCAAAGTTCCCACTTACTTCGTAGTGAAATACCCTGATGGTGACACCAAGGCACTACACCATGTCAAGGATGCTGAAGCAATTTCCGATCTGATTCGGCAGATGCAACTGCAGCAAGAAGAGTGGCCTCAAGAATCAGAGGAAGTTAAACATTGGTTGAACCTACCTGGCATCCTTGTAATATTGGCTGGTTTCTTAATGACTTCCATTGTCCTAGTTGGTATTTTCTAGCTGCGCTAATCCTGCACGAGTAATCATGAATAATGAGTGATGAATGATGAACCTTAGACTATAGCTAGGGCTGTATCATTCATCCTTCATTGTTGATCATGTTCAGATTAGATGCCATTAGATGCCATGGGTTCCATTTGTCACTCACCTCAGCATCATTTGAGGTGGTGTTGTGCGCCACAATTGCTCTAAACCAACTGCTGGCATAGTTAGATACAAAAGATCACCAGCGGCTAGGTTAATTTCCAATAAATCCCAGCCATGAATCGTTTGATACTTAGTTTCTAGATACAGTGGTACAAAGTCAGCGGACCTGGCAGCATCTTTAACACGGCGTCCACAGAAGGGATGCTCGGTGGTAATCTTAGTTGCTAAGGCAACCCAAAGCGTATCACCAATCATACCATTGCCTAACACTTGTCCACCTAATGCCGCAGCTGCAAAAGAAGGAGTGGCTAATTCTGTGGGAGACAATACTGCTTCAAATTCAAACACTTGCTGTACCATGTGGGAAAAGTGGGGGTCTTGATTCCGGACAACCACTGACAATTTCGAAGCTAGACTTTTGGCACTTAGAGCAATTTCTAAATTGGCAGTATCATCACTAGTAACTGCTAAGAGGGCTTCTGCTCGTTGGATGTGTGCTGCTGTGAGTGTAGCAGGTAAACTGGCATCTCCGTGAATGACTGCAATACCAAGAGAACGAACAATGTTCAGGAAACGATTGTTGGGGTTACTTTCAATGACCACCAATTCATGGCCTTGGGCATGAAGTTGGTAGAGGATTTGGACTCCTACATTTCCCAGTCCACATACAACGTAGTGATTTCTGTAGGGAACTCTCGCAGCATCCCAAAACTGTTTGAGTCGGGTACCTAAGACAAAATCGTTTAGTAGAGCATAGCAAATCCCAATCACACCAGCCCCTACTAACATCATCACAGCAGTAAATACCTTAATAGTGTCCGGGGACTTTTCTGCTACTTCTTCTTGACCACCAGCACCCGTAATCATACCCACAGAAAAATATAGAGCATCAACAATAGAGGTTTCTAAGTTGACACACACATAAGTCAATGTGGCTGTAAAAATTATCAGGAGTAGGAAAAGGGTCACTACTAACATTGGTTGAGCATGATGCTGAAACTGTTGTAAGTTTGTGAAAACTTTCAGCAGTTTCTGTAGCCAGGATTGGCGTTTAGGACGAAACCGAGGCTGAGTACCAATAATTAAGCGATCGCCAGGTTGTAACTGTTTGCCCTGAGCTACTGCGGAAACTAGATCTAAATTCGAGTCCATCGGTAGGTAGTAGATCAACATTCGCCTACGCTCATCCCACAGGTCACTCAACTGTGTTCCCATCCAAGGGTGGCTTTCGGTGATAATTTCTTCGTGTATCGGCCAGGTTTGATTGTGTAGCTTGAGTTGCCCAATGGCTCGATTCCCCATTGCTGCGAAGGCAAATACCGGTGCTGCTAGAGAAGAAACACTCATGCTGACATGATCGGGTAGGGTCTGATCTAAACGAGTACCTAGGCTGCTATTAAACAATCGGTTAACGATCCGAATCCGTGGATTAATCACTCGTGCCTGAGTCAGGATTGCCAGATTGAGAGCATCGTCATTACAGGCGAGAACTAGGGTTTGGGCATGTTCGAGTCCAGCGGCAAGTAGGGTAGAAACAGCCCGCAAGTCTCCAATAATAATATTGTTTTCGTCACCAGGCATTATTCTGTTGCTGATGCCAACAACAGCTACTCCCTGCTGCTTCAGTAAGCGGAATATTTTGTATCCAGTGCGACCCAAGCCACAGATAATGATGCGGGGTTTCATGTGTCAACCTTGTTGACCGAAATAATAGTTGTCGTTTTGCATCTAGCTAAGTGTTCTTTTACAATTCTTATCCAAGATAGCTCAAAGAATTGTAGCGGAAGACACTGCTGCTGGGAAAGAAAGGGTAAAATCTCGCCCCGTAAGCGATTGAGGTAAGCTCGAAATACCGATTAACCTTATCCCCTGCTCCTCTGCGTGCCTGCTTCGCAAGCCGATTCAATATATAAATTAAAATAAAATCAATAAATTAGATATATAAATTAGATGATGTAGATGCCTCACAGCTGATCACTCCCTCGACCCGTCACCCCCTGATCACTTCATCTTCACAAGGAACTGGCTATAAATATCTATCAAGGTTTACTAGAAATGGGGCAGCCTCTCAATGGCTGGAAGCCTGTATTGACTTGATAGGGCAACCTCCTGCTCGTATATGAACTCGCTGTAGTCAGCTAGATTGTCCAGCCCCAGAAAGTTGAGGATGATCTCAGCTGCTAGCCAAATTGTTATTCTAACCAATAACTGCCGCCATCGTATTATCATTGCATCAGACCTCCTGAGTATAGGTGAGGGAGGTTAGGTTTATAGTTGTAATAGTCTGTTCAATTAAGTTATCAGCCTCAATTTTGTTTTTTATGCGCGCCGTATGCAGCAATTCCGTCCCGGTGCGCTTACAGTCGTCGAATTAAATTCGCCGACTGTAAGCGCACCGCTTGGTGAACGTTTCAATTCAAACTTGACAGGGCTCTAGCCGCAATGTTTAGGACTACAGTAGTAGTCGAAAATAGGGTGATAAGCTATTTTGGGGCAGATAAACTAGGATTTAGGAAAGAGGCTGAATGGGATATCACGTTATTTACGATGGCGACTGTAATCTTTGTGTGACTCTGGTACAACTATTAGAAAATCTGGATCAGGGCAAGCTATTTGATTACATACCCATGCAGGATAAAGAAGCTTGCGGAAAATTAGGGGTAACACCTCTCGAGTGTGAGATGGGTATGATTTTGATCGATGCTTCTTCTGATGATTGTCGATGGCAAGGAAGTGATGCCGCTGAAGAGATTGGGCGTCTATTGCCATTGGGTAATATCTTTGTATCCGCTTATCGGGCAATGCCTGGGGTGAAGTCGGTAGGGGATCAGGTTTACGAGCAGATTCGGGATAATCGTTACAGTTGGTTTGGTAAGCGTTCTACTACGTATAAATCGGTTTACCCAGTAGGTTGCAAGGCTAATCCCAGTTGAGGCTAGACTAGAAACTCAATCATAAGCATTCAGCCGTCAGCCTAATGCCGTCACCCTAATGCCGTCAGCCGTCAGTACCTCAAGTAGCGCATGAGCAGCAGAGCAGCAGAGCAGCAGAGCTAAATGCTTACACTCAATCAACTTTTATCCGCGCTTCTTGTAATTAGAAACACACAATTCCCTATTTTAAACTTTGGGGATAAGCTTAACCTATAGGAAAGTTGAATGTAATGTATTAGAATACTTATTTTCCTGGACTAATCATCTGATCGTGATGGGTTTTCCATCACGGAGATTGTCCCATAGGAATAGTTACATCAATACCATCAACGGCAATTGAGTGATATTCAGCCATGTCGATCGAAAAACTTAAGCCTGCCGACAAAGGAGCTGTCGGGATTTATGTTCCCTACTACCAGGGTAATAAACGGAATCTTTTACCTATAGCAATTAGCCTCTACCAACAAGGGTCTTTGGAAGGTCGTCGCCACATAGAAGGCGGTGATAGTATTCCCTTCGTTGCTACTTGGTTTGTATCTAATCTTCCTTCGGAATTAACTCGTTGCCGATTACAGTTTGATGGTAACGCGGATCTCAGTTACGAACTGACTATGCAAAATTCTGAGTTTGTGAATTACTTAATCGAAGTGATTATGAACTTTAAGCGATCGCGCATAACGGATTTTTCCAAGGCATTCTACCGCAAACTACTACGCATTGATGAATAAACAACCAGTTTTATAGCCAGTTTTATAGTTATAGGAGTGTAAATAAGGGGTGGCAAAATCCGCTAAGTATTTACTAATTGGGTCAACAGAAGCTTACAGCGGTAAGTCAGCAACGATCCTGGGAATTGCCGATCAACTGCAAGCAAAAGGGATAACGATTGCCTACTGTAAACCACTGGGTACCTTTTTGAGTAGCAATCAAGGGTCAACGATAGAGGAAGATGTCCAGTTTATCACTGACATACTTAAGTTGCCAGATAACATGGTGCGATCGCCTTTGCTGTTTATGGATGCTCAAACCATTGAAAAACGCTTGGGAGGACAAGACTCAACCGATTACCGTCAGTCTCTTCAAGACTATCTCCAACCACTAAATAGTGATGTAGTTTTGGTGGAAGGAGCAGCAACCTTGAGTGCGGGGACTCTGTTTAACTTATCATTACCAAAAGTTGCTCAGACAATTGATGCTGCTGTCTTATTGGTGGCTCGTTTTCACTCGGTTTTACTAGCAGATGCGTTGTTATTTGCTAAGCAACGTCTGGGAGAAAGCTTACTGGGAGTTTTAATTAATGATATTCCCCAAGACAAGCTATCAAGGGTAAAAACAACATTGAAACCGTTTCTGGAACGGCAAGAAATCCCAGTATTGGGAATG